>DASQLK010000001.1:0-3486 GCA_035630055.1 Methyloceanibacter sp.
AAGTCCGCCGCCGACGATGTCAGCGATCTCGCGAGCGATGTGTCGGACATCGCCGCGAAGCAATTTGCCCGCGCCGAGGCTTACGCGGTCGACAGCTTCGATCGCGCCGGCGCCGCCATCAAGGCGAACCCCTGGGCCGCCATCGGCATCGCCGCCGGTCTCGGCTTCCTCTACGCCCTGATCTCCGGCCGCCGCTAGCCGCGCGCGCCTTCAATGCGAGCGGTCGCGGTTCGCCGCGGCCGCTTTTTTTGCCCGGCCGCCAACCCGCCGCTCATCCCCGCGCATGCGGGGATCCACCGTGACGTGCAGGGGCCACGCGCTTCGAGGCGCCGCCGGACACGTCCGGCGTCGCACCTCAGCGTGACGCGCTGATGGGAGTCGTCATCCTGAGGTGCTCGCGAAGCGAGCCTCGAAGGATGCGCGTCACGACGTGCTTCTGGATTCCGGCTTGCGCCGGAATGACGAATTTGAGGCGGGCGCGGATTCATACTCCGCTCGTCCCCGCGTAGGCGGGGATCCAGTATTCAACAACGAAGCAGGACCACTTCTGGATGCCCGCTTTCGCGGGCATGAGCGGATGTGGGGATGCGCATCCCGCATCACGTCCTCAAGGTGCGCGAAGCGCGGTAGGACACCCATCACGTCCTCAAGCAGCGCGGGAGCGCGGGAGGACACCATCACGTTCTCAAGCAGCGCGGAGCGCAGTAGGACACCCGTCACGTCCTCAAGCAGCGCGGAGCGCGGTAGGACATAAGTCGAGAATCACTCACCCCCGGAAGGGGGAGCCTCCGGGGGTGAATGACAGTCAGACGCTGGAGCGGAAACGACCGAGATTAGTCGTTCTTTTCCTCGTCCAGCTGGGTCGCCTCGTTGTCATCGCCGCCCGAGGGGACAGCGCCCTGGGCCGGGGAGGGGTCCGTGGCCTCAGGCGAGGGAAGCTTGTTCTCTTCCATCTCGATCGCATCGTTCTCGTTGGTCGCGTCGTCGACGACCTTGATCACGAGCGAGGACGCATCGTCGGCGACGATGGCGACCGGAGCGGCCTGCGCGGCGCCGGCGAGAAGAAGAGCAATGGCAGCAACAGTGGTGCGAAGCATGTGGGTCGATCTCCAAACATAGGCCGTCCGCTCCAAGCCCCGTTGGCTAAGATCTCTTCGGCCGGCTGGCGCTAACCATGCACACTCCGTCTCAAAACGGCCTTGAGAGGGCGCGCGCAAATTGCCGCGAATTTGAGCAATTCTCTGTGGCGCGCGGAGCACGGTCTGGCGGCAGACATGCGAACGCCCCTTGGGTTTCCGCGCAAAGCCATGTTAGCGTCCGCTCCCGCGGTGCCAGGGGGGCGCCGTCCCGCCGCTGCAAACAATCCGAACGGTTAACCATGGTCAAAGCCTGGCTCGAGCTTGCCTTCGATGCTGCCCATCTCGGCTTCGAGATGCAGCAGGTCGTGGGCTTGCGCATGATCAAGTTCGCCTGCGGGATGGATGGCTGCGAGGCCGAGGCCGAGCGCATGGTCGCGGAGAAGACGGTCGCCATGACGGAAGCCGCGTTGATCCTCGCCGCCGGCGGCTCCGCGAGCGAGGTGGTGCAGCGCTACCGCACCCATGTGCGCGCCAACCGCAAGCGGCTCCTCGCGCGCTGACACATCGGCGCGACGGCCGCTGCTGGCCCGCGTCCGCGTATCCCCGCTGGTCGAGAGGGTGTTAGCATCGCGTCCGCCCTCGGCGGTCACGCAGCTCAAGGCCGCGATGCGACGATCAGGTGGGTCGTCTAGAGCGTGTAGGGGGCGCCGAGCGCGAACGCGAAGAGCGCCTCGCGCGCCCGCAAGCGAAGATACATATCCGGCCTCCGAAAGCAGCCATTTCAGAGTGGCGGCAAGCTCTCTAGGAAGCGTCAGCGTGCGCTGCGCAATACGGCGCGAATTCGCATCGATTGGAATGCAATTTCCGCGCATTTCTCCGCAATCCCCGCGCATTTATTCGCAATCCAGCGGCATTTCCGGGGAGCTTCGGATGGCCGCGCGCGGACTTCGTCGCCGCGCTGCAAAAGTCGCACGAGGGTGCATGCAACTCCTTGGCCCGCAACGGGGTTTGCAGATGGAGGCACCAAGAAGGATGGGTCAACCATGAGACTATGGCAGTTTCTGCGGCCGAAGCGTCAGACTGGGGTCAAGCGCCGGGACGACGCCCCGAGATCCGTGAACGCGGCAGCCGATAAGGCCGCGGAATCGTGGGAGAAAGACGGCGACCGTGGCGATCAGGACTACTTCCATGTGCCCGGCAACGACAACCCCGATGCGTCCGATCCTGTGAAGCTGAAAGGCCGCGCCATGCCGAAGGAAGGCGCGCCCGGCGCACCCGGCCGTCCCGCCAGCAAGCCGAAAAAGCCAAGAGGTCCCGAAGCTTAGGCGTCTTCCGAAGCGCAGCTCAGTCCTGGCGGTCGGGTCGAAGCGCATCGACTTGTTGCATTGCACCACCCTGAACCTTGGCTTATATGCGAGAGAGTGGCGGCGCCGAGGCTGGCGCGGGTAAGGAATCCAACATGTTCTTGACCATGCTGAAGGCAAAGCTTCACCGCGGCACGGTGACGGGCGCCGACCTCGATTACGAGGGATCCATTGCCATCGATCGCGATCTCCTCGACGCGGCCGGCATCCTTCCCCACGAGCAGGTGGACGTCCTCAACATCCATTCCGGCGCGCGCTTCACCACCTACGCCATCGAGGCTCCGCGCGGCACCCGCGAGATCGCTGTGAACGGGGCGGCCGCACGCCTCGTGCAGAAGGGCGACAAGGTCATCATCGTCGCCTATTGCCAGATCCCCGCCGAAGAGGCGCGCAACTACCACCCTCAAGTGGTCGTGCTCGGCGACGGCAATCGCATCGACGCGATCCACTAAGCGCGCCACCTCGCGCCGTTAAAGACCGAACGGATAGGTCTCGTCGGGACCTTTGGCCGGCGCCACAGGTTGCGCGGCCACGGCACGCGTCTCCTCAAACCAGATCCACGCGTCGAACTGCCGTGACAGCTCCGCTTCGAAGTAGTGCGACAAGAGTTCACTCTCAGGCCGATAGATCACGCCGATGGCGCGCTCGAGCAGTGGCTCGGCCAGTGCTGCACGCACGGACTCTTTCTGCTCCGATCCCGTCTCGAGGAAAAACGCCGGCAGTCCTGAGTCGCGCGAGCGTGCCTCGTAGGAATCGTCGCGCGCCGGTCGCACGCGCTTGATCTCCATTGGCGCATCCCAGTCGGACGCGGCGGCCACGGTGCCGCGGTCGGTGCCGAAGCCGATCAGCGCCAGGTCCTCGCCGAAGCGCTGTCGCGCGAGCTGACCAATATTGTGCTCACCGCGCACCTGGCCCATCTCGGTGAACTTGGCATTGCCGATATGGGAGTTGTGCGCCCAGACGATAGCCTTTGAATTCGGCCCGCGATGCGCGAGTAGCCGCTCGAGCGTATCGAACATATGCTGGTCACGCAGGTTCCACGA
>DASQLK010000002.1:0-4929 GCA_035630055.1 Methyloceanibacter sp.
GTAAAGTCGTAACCGACGACGACATGAGCCGCGCGGAGACCGCCGGCGAGAACGTCGCGGGCGAAAGCGTCCGCGCTCAAGGCCGCGAGATCCTGGTCGAACGGGATGACCACGGTTTGGTCGAGACCGATTGCCGCCAGAAGTTCGAGCTTCAAAGGTAGAGGGGTGAGATGAAAAAAGGGCCGCCCCGGCTCGAAGAATTCGCGCGGGTGCGGATCGAAAACGACCGCGCCCGCACGCTTTCCTTCCGAGTCCGCGAGACGGCGCGCTTCGCGTAAGACCGCTTGGTGGCCGCGATGAACGCCGTCGAAATTGCCGATGGCGAAAACCGCGCCTTGCGCGGACGCTGGAACGTCTCGCCAGCCGCGAACTACGTCCATCGGAGCATTCCTTGAAACGCCTAGGCGCTCTTCTCGCGGCGATCGACCATCATCACCGCGTCGCCTTCGAGCACGGGCTTGCCGTTCACGGCACAGACACAGGCGAGCGTGGCGCGCCCCTTCTCGGCATCGAGCGCCGTGATCTTGCAGGTGGCGACGACTTCGTCCCCGATATAGACCGGCGCGCGAAACTTGAGATTCTGCGAGAGATAGATGCAGCCGGGCCCCGGCAGCTTGGTGCCAAGCACGGTCGAGAACAGGCTGCCGGTCAGAAACCCGTGCGCGATGCGCTTCTTGAAGATGGTTTCGGCGGCGAACGCGTCGTTCAGGTGGACGGGATTGACGTCACCCGAGAGCTCGGCGAAGGCGAGGACATCGTCATTGCTGATGACCTTGGCGTAGCTGGCCTCCTGGCCAACGGAAAGATCCTCGAAATAGTAACCGTGGCCTAAACTGGCGCCGTTCCCGCTCGATGTCATTCTCAACCCCTTCCCTGACTGACTGCGGGGCAAAATAGCGAAGCGCTTGTTGCACTGCAATAAGCGGCGGGTCGATGCCACACGCAAGAAGCCGCAGGTCCGCTTAACTGTCCGTTCATGGGCCAAACCCTAAGGTCTTTCAGTCGCTTCCACCCGACTAGCGGGCGGCGGCGCGTGGGCCGCGCCCTTGATCTCCGGGATGTCCCGGTCGTTCAGGGCGAGTGATCCATGAGCGTGGAGGAAACGATGGCTGTCGATCTCGGAATGCGAGTGCTGGTCGTGGACGACTACAAGACCATGATCCGCATCATCCGCAACCTTCTGAAGCAGCTCGGCTTCGTCAACGTGGACGAGGCGAGCGACGGAAGCGCCGCTCTCAACATGATGCGGTCCAAGGACTATGGGCTCGTGATCTCCGACTGGAACATGGAGCCCATGACGGGGTACGAGCTTTTGCGCGAGGTCCGCGCCGACGACACGCTCTCGCGCACACCCTTCATCATGGTCACGGCGGAGTCGAAGACCGACAATGTCATCGCCGCCAAGAAGGCCGGCGTGAACAACTACATCGTGAAGCCGTTCAACGCAGCGACGCTGAAGTCGAAGATCGAAGCCATCTTTGGTGAGCAATCCCGGTAATTGGGTTGTTGGGGGGGAAGACGGTATGCCTCGAAGGCGGGGGAACGACGCGCGGCGCCCGGCTGCATTCGTACCGGGAGCACGGCGCCGGCAGCAAACGGTTGCCGCTGAAATCGGCCTTTTGGTCCACACGTTGCGCGAACTCGCCGCCATCAAGAACACAGCGGAAGACGCGGCCGGCTGCATCCTGGCGCATGCGGAAGAGCTGTTGGCGTCGGCGGACGCCGGTGAGGCTGCCCGCGGCCAGGAGGCCCTCCTTTCCATTATGACTGCTTGCGGCTTTCACGATCTCGTCGGCCAGCGCGTCACCAAGATCGCGGCGACGCTGGACGGGGTCATCGCTGCTCGCGTCGCGCGCACGCCGCGCAAAACCAAGGCCGTTACGCCGCGCCTCAGCCGACGTGCTTCCGCCCTCGAGGGACCGGGATTCCCGGGCGCGAGCCTCGACCAGGACAGTATCGACGCAATTTTGGCGAAGGCCTAGCTACCAGGCGAGCGTGCGCATGGCCGCGCGCGGCGGCGGCACTTTCGTGAACAGCTGCATCAAATGGCGCGCATCAAGCGGCTCGTGACCGAGCTCGTTGCGCTGGCCGGTGGCGGGCGATGGGACGTGCAGCCCGCTCGCGACGAAGACAGCGTCCACCCCGAAGCTCGCGGCGCCCGCGATATCCGTGTTGACGCCGTCGCCGATGGCGAGAATGGCTTCGCGCGGCACCTTCTCCCCCGCCAACATGCGGATCGTCTCGAGCGCAAGCTCATAGACCGGATGATAGGGCTTGCCGGCATAGACCACCTCGCCGCCGAGCTCCTCATAGAGAGACGCGAGTGCGCCGGCGCAATAGACGAGATCGGAGCCGCGCTCGACGCGATGGTCGGGATTGGCGCAGATCATCGGCACCTTGCGCTCCTCGAGGTCTGACAGAAGCCCGCGGTAATCGTCCGGTGTCTCGGTTTCGTCGTCGAACAGGCCGGAGCAGACCACGAGCTCGGCGTCGTCAGCGCCGACCAGATGCACGTCCATGCCGGCGAAGATCGGTTTGTCGCGTTCGGGCCCGAGATGATAGACGCGCGCGCCTTCGTGCTTGGCCAGTTCGTGGCGGGTGAGATCGCCGGAGGTGACCGTGGCGTCGTAGGCATCGTCGGGGACGCCGAAGCTCAGGAGCTGGGTCTGCACGGCGTCGCTCGGTCGCGGCGAGTTGGACAGCAGGATGACGATGCCGCCCGAGGCGCGGAACGCGCGGGTGGCGGCGACGGCGCTTGCGAACGCCTCGCGCCCGTTATGCATCACGCCCCAGATGTCGACGAGCCAGGCGCGGTATTCGGAGCCGAGTTCGGCGATGGAGGTGACGACCGGCACGGTCGCGACGTCGATTTTGTCGATGGTCATGGGGCTGGGGTAGGGCTTCCGCCGGGCGAGGGTCAAGCCGATGCGCTCGCGGCCGCGTCCCTCCGCATACCTGCGCAATTCGGCGCAATCCATGCGCATTGCCGGCGCAATTCGCGGCCATCCAGGCGCAATTCCCGCAATTTTTCACGAATTCGCCGCGTGTTGCGGCGTCGTTCCTGACGGTTCTTAGAGAGGTGGTGTGGCATTGGTCACGGCCGCGAATGACTGGCCTTCCATTGCCTGTGTAGGAGTTTCCGAGATGATCACCCGTTTTGCGCTCAGCGCCGCCGCGCTCGCGACTATCCTCTTCGCCGTTCCCGCCAGCGCCGAGCGCTTCGCCCTCCCCGGCACCGCCGTCGTCGACGACAAGCCGGTGGAACGCTCCGACCCGCGGGATTTCTGGACCGACCAGGGAGTATTCGACAACAGCGCAGACCCCTTGGCCGCAACCGGTGGCGATCCCGAGATCAAGGCTCTCCAGGAAGAGTTCCCGGAGACCAATTGGCCCAAGAACACCAACTAGGACGCGCGGAAGCTCAAGACATGACCTCTCTCCTCACCAAGACCGACGCGCTGATCCTTGCCGCCGGATGCTTCATGATCCTCGTTCCGGCTTACGCGATCTCGTCGGTCACGTTCTCAAACAGCGGTATGGTCGCCACCCCTGTGGTCGACGAGCAAAAGGCAATCGAGCAGCTGGAACGGCCGAACGAGGTGCCCCCGGGCGACTCTGGCGCGCGCGCGACCGATGAGGCCGCGCCCCAGGCCGGCAGCGGCAGCGGACAGGACGAGGAGGTGCAGGAATTGCAGCGCGCCTTCCCGTCGACGAACTGGCCGCCGAGCATGCGCAACAAGGAGGAATAGGCGGCGCGGCCTAGGCCGCTCCAGCCTCCTCGAGCTCACGGTAGAATGCCGGCCCCGCCGGCTTCGCCGCGCCGAACAGATAGCCCTCGGCAAGCTCGACGTCGTAATCGAGCAGGCGGCTCGCAGTCTGCTCGTCCTCGACTTTCTCAACGATGATCTTCAGGCCGTAATCGTCGAGATAGGCCTTGATGTTGGAGGAGGGCAGCGCCGCCGCCTTCTGCTCCATGTCGCTCAGGAAGGTGCGCGCATCGATCTTGATGAAGCGGAAGTAGCGCGCGCGCAGCGCCGCGAAGTCGACATCGAGATCCGCAACATGGTCGAGCGAGAAGCGGAAGCCCAGCGCGCCGAGCGTGTCGAGAAAACCAAGCTGGTCCGCATCGAGCGCCATGATCGCGGGCTGCGGCAGTTCGAAGGTCAAGCTCTCGCTCAAACTCGCATTTTCCTCAAGGAACTCCACGAGCTCGGGGAAGAAATCGCTGTCGAGAAGCGATTTTACCGACGCATTACAGAAGATGCCCTTGATGCGCGTCTCTTCGCCAAGCCGGCGCAGGACCTGCACGCTTTTGACCAAAGCGACATTGTCGATCAGGTGCACCATGCCCGCCTCCTCAACGGCCGGCATGAAGGCGCCGGGCATGATCACGGCGTCGGTGTGGGTGCGAAGGCGCGAATAGGCCTCATAGTAGAGCGGCGTGCGCTCGCGCAGCCTCACGATGGGCTGCAGATGCAGATCGATGCGGCCGCGGTCGATCGCCTCGCGCACGAGCGCGATCATATCGTCTTCCTCGACGCGCTCGTCGAGAGTGAGGTCGACCGGGGCGTCTTCCAGCTCGACGGGCGCATCCTCTTCGGCGAAAATCTCCACGATTTCCGCGCTTATGGCCTCGACGACGATCGGCTCGGCCGTCTCCACATCCGGCGAAGGCTCGGCCGTGCTCTCCGCGTCTGCGGCGTCCATCGCCTCATCGAGGTCGGGGGCGTCCTCCCAGACACTGCTTAGCGGGCTGTCATCGAGAGTGCCCGCATCGTCCTCGCTCGTCTCGGCTTCTTCCCGCTCAACGATCGATTCCTGATCGAGCGGCTCGGCTGCTGCCGGCCTCGCCATGTCTACAAGCTCCGCCGCCGCGGCGATCGCCGGGCCAGGCGCGCCCATAAGCTCGCGGCTCAGCTGCGTGATGAG
>DASQLK010000003.1:0-3387 GCA_035630055.1 Methyloceanibacter sp.
CACATAGGTCCCGCGCGACAGATATTCCTTGATGATGTCGTTCTGAACCGTGCCGGTCAGCTTGTGGCGATCGGCGCCCTGTTCATCGCCGAGCGCGATATAAAGCGACAGCAGCCAGGCCGCCGTCGAATTGATCGTCATGGAGGTATTCATCTCTTCGAGCGGGATGCCGTCGAGGAGGGCGCGCATGTCGCCAAGATGGGAAATGGGAACCCCGACCTTGCCGACTTCGCCACGGGCGAGAAGATCGTCGGGGTCGTAGCCCGTCTGCGTCGGCAGATCGAAGGCGACCGAAAGCCCGGTTTGGCCCTTCGAAAGGTTCTTCCGGTAAAGCTCGTTCGAGGACTTTGCGGTGGAGTGACCCGCATAGGTGCGGAACATCCACGGCTTGTCTCGCTGGTGCGGCTTTTCGCTCACGGTGCTGGCTCGGGTGCTGGAGGCTTCAGGCCAAAAAAGCACGGCGGAAGCGGAAGAGCAACATCGGGGCCCGCGGGCAGGCAAACGAAAGGGCGGCGCTTCGAGGCGCCGCCCTTCAATCCCAAGAACGCAGGGATTACTCGTTGGACGTCTTGTTTTTGGCGCCCTCGCTCTCGGAGCTCGTCTCGACGCCGGTGCCGCCCGGAGCATTGCCTGAAGACTTGCCTTCATTCATACCCGTGGCGCCCGGATCCTCGGTCGACTTGTTGGTCGCGCCTTCGCTGTCGGAGCTCGCCTTTACGCCAGTGCCGCCCTGGTCGGCGGAGTTGTCGCCGCCGCCCTGCATGGAGCCGGCGCCGGACATCGACCCGTCCTTATGGGTCTTCTGGGTCGTGGCCTCGCTGGCCTCGCTCTCCTTGATGCCGTCACCGCGAGGGGCGCCGGTATCGGCAGCATAGGCCGCGCCGGAAAGGCCGAGGGCCAAAACGGCCGCGGTGGTCATAAGGGTCAATTTCGATCGCATGGGTGTCTCCTTGGGGTCAAAGTGCCTAAGTCCTGGGGGAGCCGTGGCGCTATCGGGCGATTTCTCGCTTCTGGCGCGCGGATCGAGATAGAAACGTCGCAGGGGTTTCCGCAGTTCCGCTGGGGTTCTTAACGCTTGCGTGAAGGTGAGGCGTTTGACCCCTGGGCAGACGCGGTTGTTTTTGCTAACGCTCCTCGCGATCGGCTGAGGTCCGGGCGGCAGTAAACTCAGGTTCGAGGCATCTTTCCCGGCGGAAGGGCGTTAAGTCTGGCATCCGCATTTATGTTGCGGTCGCGAGATGAATAACGAATATTGCCGCAATGCAAAAAAGCCAGTTATAGAGTAGGACTGGGGGCGATAACGGATGAATGAGATGTCGCTAGCAACAGTGGCTCCAGAGCGGGGCGCGCTCAAGGACTTGTACGAAGTCGGTGAGATCCCCCCGCTCGGCCATGTGCCGAAGAACATGTATGCCTGGGCGATCCGCAAGGAGCGCCATGGCCCGCCGGACGAGGCGATGCAGGTCGAGGTCGTGCCGACATGGGAGCTCGATTCCCACGACGTGCTCGTGCTCGTGATGGCCGCCGGCGTCAATTATAACGGCGTTTGGGCGTCGCTCGGGATTCCGATCTCGCCGCTCGACGGCCATAAGCAGCCCTACCATATCGCCGGCTCCGATGCGTCAGGCATCGTCTGGGCCGTCGGGTCCAAGGTGAAGCGGTGGAAGGTCGGCGACGAAGTCGTCATCCACTGTAACCAGGACGATGGCGACGACGAGGAGTGCAACGGCGGCGATCCGATGTTCTCCACCTCGCAGCGCATCTGGGGCTACGAGACGCCGGATGGGTCTTTCGCGCAGTTCGCGCGGGTCCAGGACCGCCAGCTCTTGGAGCGGCCGAAGCATCTGACCTGGGAGGAGGCGGCCTGTTACACGCTGACCCTCGCCACGTCCTACCGTATGCTGTTCGGCCACCGGCCGCACACGCTGAAGCCAGGTCATAACGTGCTCGTTTGGGGTGCGTCGGGCGGTCTCGGCTCGATGGCGGTGCAGCTCTGCGCGACCGCAGGCGCCAACGCGATCGGTGTCGTCTCGGACGACGACAAGACCGATTTCGTGATGTCGCTCGGGGCCAAGGGCGTCATCAACCGCAATAAATTCAACTGCTGGGGCCAGCTCCCGAAAGTCGGCACGCCGGAATATGATGTGTGGCTGAAAGAAGCCCGCAATTTCGGCAAGGCGATCTGGGAGATCACCGGCAAAGGCGTGAACGTGGACCTCGTGTTCGAGCATCCGGGTGAGGCGACCTTCCCGGTCTCCACGCTGATCGTGAAGCGCGGCGGCATGGTCGTCTTCTGCGCCGGCACGACGGGCTACAACATCACCATGGACGCCCGCTACGTCTGGATGCACCAGAAGCGCATCCAGGGCTCGCATTTCGCGCATCTCCTGCAAGCGAGCCAGGCCAACCGGCTCGTCGTGGAACGCCGTATCGATCCTTGCATGTCCGAAGTCTTCCCTTGGGAGCAGATACCCAAGGCGCATATGCGCATGTGGAATAACAAGCATCGGCCAGGCAACATGGCCGTGCTCGTGAGCGCGCCATGCACGGGCCTCAGGACGGTCGAGGACGTGATCGAGGCGTCCGAGCAGATGCACAAGGGCTGATCGCCTTAGCGCTGATTCGTTTCGATGCGGGCCCGCGAGCGATCGCGGCCCGCATCTTCACATCTGGTTCATCCGGTTTACTGGCCTCAAGGCTTGCCCTAGAACGGGGAAAAGGTCCGTGCAGGGCCTCGTCTCCACGTCATTTCGAGGATCGTGCCGTGACTGTTGCCGAGCAGATTTCGGCGGACCCGGAGACGGGCCGCATCGCAGACCTCATCCCCCTTCTCGACGCAGCGGCAGAAGCCGCAACCACGCTCAAGGATAAGGCGATCGCCGGCGTGAAAGCCAAGGTCGCGCCTGGCGGCAAGATCGACGCTGCGGCCTTCGAGCGCGAGCAGCATGCGGCGCACGGGCTCGCGTGGCTCGCGACCTATGCCGAAGCGATCCGCCAGATCGCAAGCTACGCAAACCGGATGCAGGGCGAAGGGCGCTTCGGCGAGATGGAGGCGCTGCTCGCGCAGATCGGCGCGTCGGAATATCTGGCCCAACTCGCCGGCGGCGTCATGATGAGCCAGGGCGAGTTTCTGCGTCCGCATGAAGTCGGTCTCAGTGAAAAAGATGTCGCGGCGTTTCTGACCGCGGACGTCAAGGCGCTCATCACGGCGACGACGCCCGCGACGCGCGCCCGCGTAGTGGAGTTAATCAAGGATGCCGTTGGTAACGCGGCGTTCGGCGACCCCGGTCTCGACGAGACGCTCGAGGCCATGCGCGACGAGATGATCCGCTTCTGCGAGGCGGAGGTCACGCCGAAGGCGCAGGAGTGGCATCTCAAGGATGAATA
>DASQLK010000004.1:0-8194 GCA_035630055.1 Methyloceanibacter sp.
AAAGCGGCACCACAGCCGTCATCCCGGCGCAAGCCGGGATCCATGCAACGCGCGCCGAGTCTGCGGCTCTGGATACCGGCTTGCGCCGGTATGACGAGTCTGACGGAAGGACAACACGGGTCGTTACCAGATCCCCGCCTCCGCGGGCCGGTGGAGGACAGGCTCGCCCAGCAAACCCACCGCCGAACAACCCTCGCTTTTCGACGCGGGAAGGCGCAAATAGATCCGGCCGTTTCAACCGCGAACCCCGACAGGAGGATGCCATGGCGAAGGGCCAGCAACGAAGCAACAAAGAGAAGAAGAAGCCGAAGCAGGACAAGAAGAAGATCGTGACGGCGGCGCCGGCCACGTCGATCGGCCAGGGCGGCAAGCCGCAGGGCGGAGGCGGCAAGAAGGGAAACTAATGCTCTCCCCCGTGCTACCCTCACCCCAACATCAATTTCGAATCAGGGGGTTACGCCATGAGGGTCTTGCACCACTCTATTTCCGCTGCGCTCTTCGGCGCGGTTCTCGCCGCGACGGCGCTGGTCTCATTCGCGCCGAAGGCTGAAGCCTCCGCCGCGCAGATCAACGCCGATGTGCGCGCCACGCTGAACCAGTTCTATGGGAGCGTGCCGGGCGCGCGGGAACTGGCAAATCGGGCTGCCGGCGTTCTCGTCTTCCCCACGGTGATCAAGGCGGGCATTGGTTTCGGCGGTGAATATGGCGAGGGCGCCATGCTCTCCGGCGGCCGGACCATGGGCTATTACAACCTCGTCTCCGCGTCGTTCGGGTTTCAGCTGGGCGCGCAGGCGCGGACCGTCATCATCATGTTCATGACGCCGCAAGCCCTGAACGGCTTCCAGAACAAGGCCGGTTGGAAAGTGGGCGTGGACGGCTCCGTTGCGCTGATCACGATCGGCGCCGGCGGCGCCATCGATACGAACACCGTCACGAGCCCCGTGATCGGCTTCGTGCTCGACCAGAAGGGCTTGATGTACAACCTGACCCTGGAAGGCTCCAAAATCAGCCGCATCAATCCCTGACCGCCCGTTTTGGGGCGAAAGCGCCCTGGAATCGTCGGGCAGCCGGCAACCACGGCGATTGCCGGACCCCGAAGCAAAAGGCTAGAACTAGCTCCATCGGAAGGATGGCGGATTGGCGCGATATGGCCCCCCGCCCTAAACAGCGGAAGGCCGCGATGCTGCGTGAAAGAGTGGGCTGCGCGACGATCCTCGGCTTGAGCCTTGTCCTTGCGACCGCGGCAATGGCCGCGCCATGCGGCAACAACGCCGCCGGCTTCGAAAACTGGAAACGCAGCTTCGCGCAGGAAGCGCAGGCGCAAGGGATCGGCCAGCGCGGGATCGCCGCCCTGTTGGCAACGAATTATTCCGTCGGCACGATCCGCGCCGACCGCGGCCAGCACAGCTTCAAGCTCAGCCTTGACCAGTTCATGGCGAAGCGCGGCGGACCGGCCATCGCGTCCAAGGGTAAGCGCCTGAAGGCGCAGAATGCCGCGCTCTTCAATGCGATCGAACGGAAATACGGCGTGCCCGCCGGGCCGTTGATCGCGATCTGGGGCATGGAGACGGGCTTTGGCGGCTTCATGGGCAACCAGCCCACGATCTCCGCGACCGCCACCCTCGCCTATGACTGCCGTCGCCCGGAATATTTCACCGACCAGCTCATCGCCGCGCTGCAGCTCGCAGATCGCGGCGTGCTCACCCCGCAGACCCGCGGCGCCATGCATGGCGAGGTGGGCATGACGCAGTTCCTGCCGAAGTCGATCCTGCTCTATGGCGTCGACGGCAACGGCGACGGCGTCGTGAACCTGAACACCAAGGCGGACGCGCTAGCCTCCACCGCGAATTTCCTGCGCGGTCACGGCTGGACGCCCGGCGCCGGCTACCAGCCCGGCCAGCCCAACTTCGCCGCGATCAAAGGCTGGAACGCCGCCGGCGTCTATCAGCAGGCGATCGCCATCATCGCGCGCCAGATCGACGGCGGCTAAGCGGCGGCAGAGGCCGCGTCATCCTTCCGCCGCATCCAACATCGTGAGGTCATCATGACGAAATCGGCGGCTGCACTCTCTCTGCTTTTGCTATTGGGCTGCGGGATCGCGGGCGCGCATGCCGAGACCGGCGATGTCCCCGGTAGTCAGGACTATCCCGGTATCGGCCGCTTCGGCGGCAGCGTGATAACGGGCTATGAGGCGAAGGACTTCGACGCGACGCGCCTCCAGGCCGCGCCTTTCACCGACGGCAAGCCGGTCAACGAGATGACCCCCGAGGGCCGCGTCACGCGTATCGCCTACAAGACGGGGTCTGGCCCTTCAATGCTGGAGGTGGCGCGCAATTTCGAGACGCAGCTCGCCAAGGCAGGGTTCGAGCCGTTGCTCTCCTGCACGACCGATCAATGCGGCGGCATCCCCTTCACCGAGGCGCTCGACATTCTGCCGATCCCGCAAATGTGGGTGGACGGCTTCGACTATCGCTATTTCTCGAGCCGCAAGACCACCGCGGGCGGAGAAACATTCGCCACCGTGCTCGTGAGCAAGAACAACGATGAGATTTACGCGCAGCTGGTGGTCACGGTCGTGGGCGCGATCGAGAACAAGATGATCGACGCCGCCGCCATGGCCAAGGGGCTCGGCGAGGCCGGCCATATCGCCCTTTACGGGATCTATTTCGATACCGACAAAGCGGTGATCAAGCCCGAGAGCGCCCCTACCCTCGCCGAGATCGCCAAGCTCCTCGGCGCGCAGCCGGAGTTAAGCGTGTTCATCGTCGGCCATACCGACAATCAGGGCACGCATGAGTACAACATGGATTTGTCGCAGCGCCGCGCCAAGGCGGTCGCCGCAGCGCTCGCCGCAACGCACAAGATCGCGCCGAAACGCATGCGCACGGCGGGCGTCGGTTTCCTGGCGCCCGTCGCCGCGAACGCCTCCGAAGAGGGCCGGGCGCTCAACCGGCGCGTCGAGCTCGTCGCGCCCTAGCGTTGAAGCATAAGAAAAGGCCTGGGACGATGTCCCAGGCCTCCACCAAGCATTGATCGAAAGTTGGATGCGGCCTACGCGGCCTTCTTCGCGTAGTAGGAGTTCAAACCCGCCATCACCTTGGCCTTGTCGAACTCCGCGCCCATTTTGAGCATGGCATCGGCAAAGCGGCTCGTGATCTCGGTGATCTGCTCCGGCGAGAGCTGGTTCAGAATGCCGATGCGCACCTGCACCGGCTCCGACAGCGTCGGCCAGATGCCGAAGCCCTCGGCGCGGGCGCCGGCGACGAGATCCTTTTCCTTGCCCTTGAGCTTGCCCGGCAAGTTGAGCACGACGAGGCTCGTCATGTTCGAGGTGACGTCGCAGCCCATCGCCTCCACCGCCTGCCGCAGTCCCTTCTCGTGATAGGCGTAGTCGGCGGCCTTCGCGGCCTTGCCGTAGCCGAGGATGATGCGCAGCGCCTCGTGGAACGCGGCGACCGCGTAGCACGAATGCGTCTGGTGGTAGGTGCCGGCCGGGATATCCTTGCCGTCGACGATGCCCCAATGCCGCGCATCGAGGATCGGGTGATGCACATAGCTGCGGCAGCCGCGCTTCTTCACCATCTCGATCGCCTTGTCGGTGAAGGAGACCGGCGCATAGGTGAGCGGAAGCGACAGCACGCCCTTCTGCGGACACGACGCCCAGGCGACCACGCCCGGATAGTCGTCGATGTCGAAATCGTCGACGCCGAGGCTCGACACCGCGTCACAGATGCCCATCACGCCATGCTTGAGGCAGGCATCGGAGAAGCCCTTGAGGTCGTTGACGCGGCCCGAGCCCGTTTCCCAATGGGCCATGAAGGCCCACATCGGCTTGTGCTCGGCAAGCGCCTTGTCCACCGTCGCGCCGGACACGGACTGGCCGTGCGGCGTCTCGACCACCGTCACGCTTGCAGCCTTCGGATTGAGGCTATCGGCGGCGAGCTCTTCCGCAGTCGCGGCCTTCATGCGGATCGTGAGAGAGTCGATGCCTGAGAACGTGCCGTTCGGAAACGCCACAACCTTGTCGCCCGGCAGGATGAGCGACAGCATGCAGTCGAGGCCGGAGAAGCCGGTGCCGGCGACGCCGTAGGTGTAGACGTTCTTGGTGCCCCACAACTCGCGCAGCATCTCCTTCGCCTCGATCATGCCGCGCAGCACGTCCTTCTGCATGTGATCGGCGACGCCGGTCTTGGCGAAGCGATCCAGCACGCGCGGATCGGTGTTGCCCGGCCCGGGGCCGGCGGCGAGAGTCTCAGGAATTTCGAGCGGCGGAAATATCGTCATTGGAAACACCCCAGTTTTACGGATCTTGGACGGAAGAATTCGGCACAACCGTCTAGCCGCCTGCGCCGTTTCGGGCAAGCCTTACCAAGCCTTAGGGTCAAGCCTACGTGGCTCACGCTAAGCCGCCTTGGCGCCGCGATGCGCCAGTACCTGATCGGCGACCTTGCCGGTCAATTCCGCCAGATGGTCGAATTTGGCGTTGAAAGTGCCGACCCCGGAGGTCGCCGAGCGAAGCTCTACGATGAGATTCTGGATCTCGGCCTCCGGGATATGCGCCTGCACCAGATCCCATCCCGGCCAGCCCGGACGCGCGTCAAAGCCGAGGATATGGCCGCGATGCGAAGACACAATCGAATTGATGCGCGCCGTCGCCTCCGACGGCACCGCGATCTCCACCGCCATGATGGGCTCCAGCAGCACGGGCTGGCATTGCGGCATGCCTTCGCTCATGGCGATGCGCCCCGCCTGCCGGAACGCCATGTCGGACGAGTCGACCGAGTGATACGAGCCGTCGATCAGGCAGACAGCGACATCCACGACGTTGAAGCCAAGCGGGCCGTGACTGAGATAGTCGCGCACCCCAATTTCGACCGAGGGGATGTAGTTCTTCGGCACGACGCCGCCCGTGATCTGATCCGAGAAGGCGAACCCCGCCCCGCGCGGCTGCGGCGCAATCGTCACCACCACGTCGCCGAATTGACCGTGACCGCCGGACTGCTTCTTGTGCCGTCCGCGCACCTCGGCCGATTTGCGGATGGTCTCCTTGTAGGGGATCTGCCGCGGCCGCGTTGAGGCTGCGATGCCGTATTTGCGGATGAGCCGCTCCAGCGCGACGCGCAGATGCATCTCGCCCTGCCCCCACAGCACCATCTCGCCCATGTCCTGGCTGTGCGTCAGCGAGATGGATGGGTCTTCCTCGATGATCCTGGCAATGGCCGCGGTGAGCTTGACCTCGTCCTTCTTCTCCTTCGCCGCGATCGCTAGGCCGAACACGGGGTGCGTGATGTCCGGCGTATCGATTGCCGGCACGGCGCCGCGCTCCGTCGAGAGCGTTTCCCCGGTCTTGATGCTGTCGAGGCGGCCGAACGCCACCGTGTCACCCTTGTTGGCGGTGCCGCGCTTCGCCGGCTCCTGCCCGAGTACAGCGTAGATGCCGGAGATGCGTTCTTCCTCGCCGCCGCTCGCATAGACCGTTGCTCCATCGGCGAAGCTGCCGGCGAGCACGCGGGCAAGCGTCAGCTTGCCGCCATGCGCGGTATGGAAGGTCTTGAGCACGGCAGCGCAAGACGACGCGCCCTCGAGCCCGAGCCGTTCCGCGGTGCTTTGCACGAACGGCGCTTCGTGGCGCAACGCCTTGAGGAGCCGCAGGATGCCGTTGCCGTTCTCCGCCGAGCCCAGCAGCACGGGGCAGATCAGACCCTCGCGCAGTTCCTTGGAGAGATCGTCGAAGATGCGGTCCCGCGGCGGCGGCACGTCCTCCAGCAATTGCTCCATCAACTCGTCATCGTAGTCGGCGAGCTTCTCCAGCATGGAGAAGCGCGCTTCCTTTTCGCGGTCCGCCAACGTCGCGGGCATCTCGATGACCTCGCTCGGCTCGTGCTCGCGATAGACATGGGCGCGCTCGAGCGCGAGGTCGATAAAGCCCGTGACGATGTCGTTCTCCCAGATCGGCACCTGGCGCAGCACGAGCGGCTTGGTGGACGCCGGCTGCAACATCGGCACGATGTCGCGCACGCGGGCTTCCGCCTTGTCGATCTTGTTGAGGAATAGAAAGTGCGGGATGCCGCGATCCTCGAGCTGCTTGAGGATCAATTGCAGCGCCGGGACCTTTTTCTCGTCGGGCTCGCATACGACCACCGCGGCATCGCATGCGGTCAGCGCAAAGCAGGCATCGGCCTGGAACTCGATGGAGCCCGGACAATCGAGAAAGGTGAAGCTGTCGCCGAGGAAATCGATCGTGGCGGCGTTGAGTTCGACGCTCATGCCGTGATGGCGCGCCTCGTCGGAGGCATCGCCGACGGTGTTCTTGCCGGCCGTCGAGCCTTGCCGGCCGATGGCGCCGCTTCGCGCCAGAATGGCTTCGAGAAGTGTTGTTTTACCACTGAGATAGGGGCCAACCAGTGCGATGCAGCGGGCGCTGCGGGCTGGCTGGCCCTGCGCTTGGCCCATACTCACCTCCCTTGACGGCGTTCTCCGCGGGAAGGACTTACGCGTCTCCCGCGCCTGCCTTTAGGAGCCCATCGTGTCAAGAGGCGAGCGTGCTGGCAAGACCCGCGATTCGCTGGAATGGGTACAAAGGAGGGTGTGCCCTACGAGCCATTCCCGTGGTCAGCGAGATCGCGAAGCGCCGCCGTGATCAACCGGATGAGATCGGATTGCCGGTGAACGCCTGCGCGCGCGTAAGCGGTCTTCAGATGGAATCGCACCGTGTTCATCGAAATTCCGGCGCGCTCGGCGTAATCCTTCAGTTCCTCCCCCGCGGCCAGCGCGGCCAGCATGGTCGCAGATCCGGGCGGCAGTCCGAAGAGTTGCGCAATGAGCTGCGATGGCGGCGGCTGACGGTGAAGCGGATCGTGGATGACGAACAAAGTTCCACGCCGCCTGCGACCGCCGTCGAGTCCCTCGTCCAGAAAGAGCGGCGCAACGATCAGGACGTAGGCAGCTTTCCCGTCGGGCCGCGGCACGCGAACAACGCCCCCGGAACCGCCGGCAACGACGTCGCGCGCGAGCTCCGCCAACCGCTGATTGGCAGCGCGGTCGATTGCATAGGGACGCCCGAGGCGATCCAGCGCGATCCCATCGTCCTGCGCGGCCATCCGCGCCGCGGCTGCATTCGCGAAAATGGTGCGGCCCGTATCGTCAATGCCGACCATCCCGGCGGCAAGGCGGTCACACGCTTCCTCCAGCGCGACGTTGCGGCGATCCAGGGCCACGAAGGACCGCCGCAATTGCAGCGCGCGGGAGAGATGCGGCATCAGCCGCTCCAGACGGGCGACGTCCCCATCGTCGAAGGCGGCCCTGTCAGGGCTACGATGCAGGCCGACCATCGCGAAGCGTCCATCGCGCACCGCGAGCGTTCCGCCAAGACATTCCTCCAGGCCGAGCGGCCGAAAAAATTCGGCGAAAAACACCCCGGGCCGCTCAACTTCATCCTGGAGGAGTCTGTACGTCTGAATGGCCGTCCCCGCCGGGCGCGTCATGAAGGCCGGTGGCGCGGGGTCGATGGCGGCGAACTCTCTCTGATAGAGATCCACCACGTCGCCGCTGAACAAGCCGACTGCCGCGTGCGTCGTTACCTCCGGCCGCGCGGCATCGAAGTCGAGCAAGGTACCGGACGCGACCCCGAACATCTTACAGAGCTGGCGCAGCGCATCTTCGAAGTCTTCGCCATCGCGCACGCCGAGATACAAGGTGTCGAGAAACTGGCTTTCCGCGTCACGCATAACGCAATCTTCCACAAGTCCATGTTGGCGCACTACTCAATAAGGTAGTGCCGGATGCTGGTGGACACTCTATCGGAGTCTCTCGTAATCTGTGAGCTGGGGGGCTCCGCATTGTTTTTATTGTTTAATTTGCGTCGGGCCGCTCAAAACGCCCGCGTAGCAGGCATCTTGGCGCTTCTCATCGCCGCAGGCATCGCACCAGCCAACGCCCAGACCCAGTGGACCGGGACCACGTCTACCGACTGGTTCACGCCTGGCAATTGGAACCCAACCGCGGTGCCAGGCACCGGAACGAGCGTTCAGATCAATACGATCTTGCCCAACGCCACCGTGATCGGAACCGCGGGCGCCCAGGCAAACCAGCTGACCCTTGGCAACAATCCCGGCCAGCTCGGCAACCTCACCGTCGACGGGCCCGGCACGCTGGCGCTGACAAATGCCAGCGGGTTCTTCCTCGTCGGGAATTT
>DASQLK010000005.1:0-8923 GCA_035630055.1 Methyloceanibacter sp.
CACGGCCTCCGCAAGCTTCGCCCCGCCCTTGCCGCCGTCGAGGATTTTGCCAAGCTTGCCTGCATAGTTTTCATGCATGGCGTCGGCGGCGCGCTCGCCGGTCTCCAGGTCCTTCTTTAGTGTCTCTGATTGCGGGCTCGCATAGAGGTCGGCGAGGTTCCACTCCGGCAGCGCGCCAAGCCGTGCCCTCTCGAGGTCGCGCGCCTGCGTCTGCGACGCGAAAGCCGCACGGAATTCCAGGAAGCTGAAGGTTGCCGTCATGGGTCCTTTCGAAGGGTGGCAGCCGGGCTGACGTTCCGAGTTTCAGAAGGCGATCCCGGCTCTGCAAGGCCGAAACGCCGGGTCTTACGCGCAATTTGCGTTAGCGCCAAGGCACAGCTCACCAAAATCGAACCCGAATAAAGAGGATATTTACCCTTCGAGTGCACAGTTTTGGCACAGGGCGAGCGAAGCCGGACGCGTCGAACCGGAAAATGCTCGCTCCCATTTTGTGTCCCTTGCGTCAGTTGTGAGTGCTGCGTCATGCCCAAGCGCGTTTTGGTCGTCGATGACGATCCTGCCCAACGTCGTATTCTCGAAGAGACCATCAAACGATACGGTTATGCGGTTTCGAGCGCCGAGAGCGGCGACAAGGCGCTCGCAGCGCTGAAGGCCGACACCACAGGCGACATCTGCCTCCTTCTGCTCGATCTCGTGATGCCCGGCACCGACGGCATGGCCGTCCTCGCCGCCATGCGCTCCCTGCCGAAGAAGCCGCCGGTTATCGTGCAGACCGCGAATGGCAGCATCGATGCCGCCATCGCCGCGATGCGCGCAGGTGCGGTCGACTTCGTGGTGAAGCCCGTGAGCCCGGAGCGGCTCGAAGTCTCCATCAAGAATGCCCTCAAGATCGAAGCGTTGGCGGGTGAGCTCACGCGCATGAAGTCCGCCGCGAACGGCGCCCTCGGCTTCACCGATCTCACCGCCGGCAGCGAGGCCATGGCCCGCGTCATCGACCTCGGCAAGCGCGCCGCGACCTCAAGCATCCCGGTCCTGATCGAAGGCGAGAGCGGGGTGGGCAAAGAGCTCATCGCGCGCGCCATCCAGGGCGAGAGCATCCGCGCCGGCAGGCCCTTCGTGACCGTAAATTGCGGTGCAATCCCCGAGAATCTGGTCGAAAGCATCCTTTTCGGCCACGAGAAGGGCTCCTTCACCGGAGCCTCGGAGAAGCGCACCGGCAAGTTTCTCGAAGCCGACGGCGGCACCCTCTTCCTCGACGAGATCGGCGAGCTTCCTCTCGACGCTCAGGTCAAGCTCCTGCGCGCGTTGCAAGAGGGTGAGATCGATCCCGTTGGCGGCAAGCAGGCCGTCCACGTGGACTTCCGCCTCATCTCCGCGACCAACCAGAACCTCATCGAGCTCGTCCGCGAGGGCCGCTTCCGCGAGGATCTCTACTACCGCCTGAACGTGTTCCCCATCTGGGTTCCGCCTTTGCGCGAACGCTTGGAGGACGTGCCCGAGCTCGTGCGCAGCTTCATCGCGCGCTTCGCCGCCGAGGAGGGCAAGCACATTGATGGCATCGACGCCGACGCCATCGCCATGCTTCAGCGCTACACCTGGCCAGGCAATATCCGGCAGCTTGAAAACGCCGTTTTCCGGGCCGTTGTCCTCGCCGATCAGCCAATGCTGACGGTGAACGAGTTCCCGCAGATCGCGGCCCACGTCGAAGGCTATGCGGTCACCGTTCCGCCCGCTCCGGCGCCGAAATCCAGGATCCCCCAGTTCGATGGCCCGGTCATGCTTGGCGGCAACGGTTCGGCGCCTGCCACCATCCACGTCCCCTCCATGGACGGCAAGGACGCCCTTGGCATCCCGGCCTTGAGCGACTCCGGCGAGATCCGCTCCTTGGAAGCCGTCGAAGCGGACATGATCCGCCTCGCCTTCGGCCGCTATCGCGGCCGCATGACGGAAATCGCGAAGAGATTGGGGATCGGCCGTTCCACCCTTTATCGCAAGATGCGGGAAATCGGCCTGGAAGCGAGAGTGAACTGAGCCGGATGGCGGGCTGGCAAGAAAGCAACACCTAGGCATAAAAGCGGCTGCTCGGCCTTTAAGTTGCGGCATCCTATGGCCAGATGCCGGCTCTCGGGGATAGTGTTGGAGCGGACGCCGAATCGGCCCGCTCGGCGGAGGGAGCCTACTCATGCGCATCGTCTGTGGTATCGCGTTAACATTGATCCTTGCTGCGCCCATCGGCCCGGTCCTCGCCGCGGAGCCTGACGCGCCGCAAGCGCTGATCAGCGCCACAGAGTCGATCCGGATCGCCGTTCAGGAGCGCCTCTCCGAAAAGTTCACCAAGGCCAGTGAAGAGCAGCTCACCGCGCAAGGTGCGCTCGTCGAATATTACGCCGTGCCCGAGCAGCGCCTGTTGTGGGTCGATGAGACCGGCATCAATGGCCGCGGCAAGGCCGTGATGGAAGAAATCGCGCAGGCCGATGACTGGGGCTTGCGCGCTTCCGATTACAAGCTTCCGAACGTCGATGAGGCCAAAGCAGGCGACATCAAGTCGTTGGCGGCCGCCGAGATCAAGATCAGCTATGCGGTTGCCGACTATGCGCGTGACGCGCGCGGCGGCCGTATCACCCCGCAGAACCTGAGCCGCAACCTCGATCCGAATCTCGTTCTGCCCAATCCGCTCGAGGTGATCGAGACGATCGCCATCCGCTCCGATCCCGCCTCCTACTTGCGCAGCTTCCAGCCCGACCAGCCTCAGTTCGAGGCCCTGCGCAAGAAGCTCATCGAGCTGCGCGGCGGCAAGACCGAGCCCGCCGAGAAGAAGGAAATCGTGCAGATCCCCGAGGGTCCGGTCCTTCGGCGCGGCGTCGAGCACGAACAGGTCGCGCTCTTGCGCAAGCGCCTCGACGTTCCGGTGAATGACGGCGGCGACACCCAAGTATCCGAGACGATGTTCGACGAGGATGTCGATCAGGCTGTGCGCCAGTTCCAAAGCGCCCACGGCGTGGGTCCGGACGGCTTGGTCGGCCCCGGCACGCGCCGCATGCTCAATCAGCCCGAGCGGGCCCAGGCCTCCAACAGCCCGACGAAAATCCGCTCCGTCCTTATCAACATGGAGCGCTGGCGCTGGCTGCCGCACGACCTCGGCGAATTCTACGTGACCGTGAACATCCCCGAGTTCACGCTGCGCGTCGTCGACGAGGAAAAGACCATCCACACGGCGCGCGTGGTCGTCGGCAAGACCAACACGCAGACCCCGATCTTCTCCGGCGACATGCAGACGGTCGTCTTCAACCCGTATTGGAATGTGCCCAACTCCATCAAGACCGACGAGATCCGGCCCTATGTTCGGCAGGAATCCGGTTGGTTCTTTGGTGGCGGCGGTTGGAACACCTCAGTGCTGCAGCGGCATAACCTCCGCATCAAGTACAACGGCCGCGAGGTCGATCCCTCGCAGCTCGATTGGAATCGCATCGACGTCCGGGCGCTGCATATGTACCAGCCACCCGGACCCGATAACGTGCTCGGCTACGTCAAGTTCATGTTTCCGAACAAGCACGACGTCTACATGCACGACACGCCGCAGAAGTTTCTGTTCGCCAAGGCGGTTCGCGCCGAGAGCCACGGCTGCATGCGCGTGCAGAATCCGGATCAGCTTGCGACCGTCCTGTTAGGTCGCGATCAGGGCTGGAGCTCGGCTCGGGTGCATTCCTCGATCCAGAGCGCTTATGACCAGCATATTGGCCTCAAGCAGAAGATCCCGGTGCACGTCACCTACTTCACCTTGAAGGTGAACGAGGACGGCTCCACGACCTCCTTCGGCGATCTTTACGGCCACGATGCCCGCATGGCGGCGGCCCTGAAGTTCTAAGCGAATTCAAAGATGCGTTAACCATGTCCCGCGGATTGCTGGGCACGGTTAACGTCCTCGCCTTGTTTTTCCCTTATTTTCCCGAATACTGAGCTTAACGGGTGGCCGGGAAGCCACCCATCCCGGCCAAAAGGCCGGGTTCGGGGAAGATGCCGGCTCGCTGCCGGCGAGGGAAGGCTAAAGCGCGGATGCAGATCCGGGGGAGCGTTGCACGTCGCATTGGGGCGGGCGCCTGTTTGGCGCTGATCGCTGCGACGTCCGTCATCGGGTCGGCAGCGAAGGCCGAGACCCGCACCCTTCACATCTACAATATTCATACGAAAGAGACGGCGCGCATCGTCTTCAAGCGCGACGGCAGGTTCGACGACGCCGGCTTGAAGCAGATCAACACCTTCATGCGCGACTGGCGTCGCAACCAAGAAACCAAGATGGATCCGGAGCTGATCGACACGATCTGGGCCATCCAGCAAGAGATCGGTGGGAACGGTCCCGTTCACCTGATCTCGGGCTACCGCAGCCCGGCCACCAACGAATCGCTGCGCAAGACGCGCGGTGGCCAGGCCAAGAAAAGTCAGCATATCCTCGGCAAAGCCGCCGATATCACCTTTCCCGGCATCCCCATCAAGCAGCTTCGCAACTCCGCGCTCATTCGCGAGGTCGGCGGCGTCGGCTACTATCCGACATCCGGTATTCCTTTCGTGCATGTGGACACCGGCCGGGTGCGCAGCTGGCCGCGGGTGCCGCGCCTCGAGCTTGCCGCCCTCTTCCCGCACGGCCGCAGCCAGCATTTGCCGACGGACGGGAAACCCATCACGCCGCGCGACTATCAGCTCGCTTTGGCGAAGGGCCTCGTCAAGGAGCGCCCGGGCCGGACGATGGTCGCCGAAGCGCCGCCGCTTCCCTCAAGGTCTCCGGCACCGACCGTCGCCATGCCGAATGTCGCCGCGCCGGATGCGACGGTGCCGCAGCCGATCCTCGCCTCCTTCACGCCGAACGCACCTGCCGCTGCGCCGCAGCTGCCGGCCACCGGCGCCAAGCCCGGGAAGAAGCCCTTCGCCTTTGCCAGCGCCGGGGGCGCACCGTCCTTCGCGAAGCCTGAGCTGAAGGCGGAAAGCTTCCCGCTTTATCAGGATGCGGGCGATACCGGGGCTCCCGAGGTCGAGGAAGACCATTCCGATGAGCTTAGCTACATCCCCTTCGAGATCGCGGATCTCATGAGCGATACGTCCGTGAGCTACAGCCGGGAGGCGGCCGAGCTGACCCATCCCGAACAGAAGAGCGTTGCATATCTCTTCGAGGACATGGATCGCCCCACCGCCCTCACCTTGCGGCCGACCTCCGGCTACACGGGGCTTGCATCAGCGCAGACCTTCAGCGGCGAGGCGGTCAGAAACCTATACGCGGATGCCGCCAAGCCGCGCCGGACGCAAGTCGCGAGCAGGCGCTAGGCCTTTCGCCTGCGTGCTGGTTTCTCACGGTCAGGGCCCTCGTCCTCCTTGCTGAAATCGAGATATTTCTCTTCGATCCAGCCGAGCCCCACCAGCAGGAACAGCGCCAGTCCGACCGACATGCCGACGATCGACCATGCCGCTAGTCCGCATGCGATCCCCAGCGCCGCCGTGACCCAGACTGTCGCCGCCGTGGTCAACCCTTTGACCGTTTGCCCGGCGGGATCCCGCAGGATGACGCCGGCGCCGATGAACCCGATGCCGGCCATGATGCCTTGGATCACGCCTTGCACGACGCGGCTCAAAGCGTCCGGATGATTCGCTAGGCCCTCGAAATGGATCGTTGCGAGCGAAACCACCGCCGCCCCGAGCGAGACCAGCCCGAGCGTGCGCATGCCGATCGGCTTATTGGCTAGATCGCGGTTGATGCCGATGAGAATGCCGACGACCACCGCTGCCACGAGCCTGAGCGCGATGTCGAGATAGTCGAGGGCGGCGCCGCTTTCCAAGCTTAAGCTGCCTCAGCCTCCGGCGCGTCCGCCATGCCGAGTGCGTGCAGATAGGTCGTCAGGACGGCCTCTTCCTCGCGGCGCTTGTTCTCGTCCTGCTTCCGGATGCGAATCACGGTCTTGAGCGCTTTGACGTCGAAACCGTTGCCCTTCGCTTCCGCATAGACCTCGCGCAAGTCTGTGGAGAGCGCCGCCTTCTCCTCCTCGAGCCGCTCGATACGCGCGATGATGGTCCGCAACTGATCTTTCGCCGATGACTGCACGTCGAATCCCCCGCTTAGAACTGAAACCTCGCCCGGAGCTTGGTGCAGGCCCCTGTGCCGCGCAAGCGGGGCTAACGGGTTATCCAGCTTATCCAAGGCACGTGGCAAAACGGCCGCTTTTCTCGGAAAATATTCGGGATTGCGATGCAGACCCTAGACCTGGAACTTTGCCTTCCAGGTCTCGTAGGGCATCCCATAAATGACCTCGCGTGCTTCCTCCTTGCCGAGATCGATGCCTCTCTCACGCGCCGCCTCCTGGTACCAGGTCGAGAGACAGTTGCGGCAGAATCCCGCTTGGTTCATCAGGTCGATATTCTGCACGTCCGTGCGTGCGCGGAGGTGATCGCGCAGGCGCCGGAACGCGGCCGCCTCGAGTTCAGTCTTTGTGGTTTCATCCATGTCTGCCTCGTTGTCTTGGCCTTCAGCCCGCGCGCTTGCAATCGCAGGCAGAGCCGTGATGCGCCACCGCATGCAGCCCCGCCACGACGTCCGGCGTTTGCAGAATCTTCCGCAGGATCGCGGCGAGATGCTTGGCCCACTCCGCCTGACCCTCGGGACTGAGAATGAGGTCTTGGCGAATCTCGACGAGGGCGTGGGCAAGCCCTCTCGCCGTCGCATGCTGATAGAGGGTGTCCCCCTTGAGTTGGCCGGAATAGGGCTCGTTGTCGCCAACGACGATATCCGGAATGGCATTCAGTCCGGCGAGGAGCGGGACCGGAAGGCGAGGATCGGTGTCCCACAGGACCGACGCCGCCCAGGGCCGCGGCACGCTCTTCCAGGCTTGCGTAAAGCTGTGCAGCGACAACAGCACCGGCGCCTTTCCGGCGGCGAGGCACGCGTCGATCGCAACGTCGATCGCGTGATGGTAGGGCCTGTAGAAACGATCGATGCGGTTCGCGATGGCCGCCTCGGCGAGCCCGACATTGCCGGGCACGACGATGCCGTCTGAGACTTGCATGACGAGCGTGGGGTCGTCGAGGCCGCGATTGGGGTCTATCAGGAGCCGCGAGAAGCGGGTCAGGAGCGCAGGAACACCGAGTTCCAGCGCGAGTTCCTCTGTCACCCCCGCCACGCCGATATCGTGGCCGATATGCCGGAGCAGCTCTTCCTCGCTGAGGCCGAGATCGCCGAACTCCTCTGGGATCGTGTTCTCCGCGTGATCGCAGAGCAGAATCATCCCTTGCGTGTAATCGCCCTCGATCAGCCGGTAAGCCTCGCTGTGGCTCTCCGGGCGATCCAATATCGCTAATCTCTGGTCCACGGCTCCCCTGCTGCTTTGCGCCTTGCGCTGTCCATAATTTCCCCTCAGGAACAAGCTCTTGCCTGCGGGTTCGGGAAGGTGCGACGGATTACCCACGTGCTCCGGGCAAGGTTTTGAACGGGCATCCCATACTTCTATAATCCGCCGTCCGGTGAGACATCTGCAACCAATTCAATGCTATCTTTCGCAAATCGTTAACCCTGACTTAGGCTAACACTGTCGATGCCCGCTACTCCTGACAGGTCTGCGGTCTCGGGGCCGAAACCTCGCGGTTTCGCCTGGGCCTTGTTTGCGCCTCTCGGCGCGCTGCTCCTGCTCGGACAGGCGCAGCCGGCCCATGCCGACCTCAAGCTCTGCAACACCACGTCGAGCCGCGTCGGCGTCGCCATCGGCTACAAGGATCCCGAAGGCTGGGCGACGGAAGGCTGGTGGAACGTCGCTTCGCACACCTGCGAGACCCTGCTCAAGGGCACGCTGATAGGCCGTTATTATTATATCCATGCCATAGATTACGATCGCGGCGGCGAGTGGGCGGGCGATCTCCATATGTGCACCGACGACAAGTCTTTCACCATCCGCAATACGGACGAGTGCGTAAAGCGCGGTTATAAGCGCACCGGATTTTTTGAAGTCGACACCGGCGAGGAGCGCGATTGGACCGTGCGCCTCACCGACCCCGAAGGCGAAGCGAAGAGTCAATGAGGCGCAATCGCCGGGTCAAGATCGTCGCCACCCTCGGTCCTGCCTCCAACAACGAAAAGACGATCAAGGCCCTGTTCGAGGCGGGCGCCGACGTTTTCCGCATCAATATGAGCCACACCTCCCATGACGGCTTGCGTGAGGTGCATGGCTTCGTGCGCAAGGCCGAGCAGGAATTCGGCCGCCCCATCGGCATGCTCGTCGACCTCCAGGGGCCGAAGCTCCGCATCGGCAAGTTCGAGTCCGGCGGCATTCGCCTCACCGAGGGCGACGTCGTCAGCTTCACGCGCGTCGAGTCGACGAGCGGTCTCGGCCGCGTGCACCTGCCGCACCCCGAAATCTTCCAGGCCGTCGAGCCCGGCCACACCATGCTGCTCGACGACGGCAAGTTCAAACTGCGCGTCGTCGATGCGAGCGACGTTCGCATCGATGCGGAGGTCGTCACCGGCGGAACGCTGTCCAGCCGCAAGGGCATCAGCCTGCCCGACACCGTGATTCCCCTCGAGGCGATGACCGACAAGGACCGCGCCGACGTTGCGTTCGCGCTGGAGCTTGGCGTCGCCTGGGTGGCCCTGTCTTTCGTGCAGCGTCCTGAAGACGTCGCGGCGGCAAAGAAGATTACGCAAGGGCGCTCCGCGATCATGGCCAAGATCGAGAAGCCCTCCGCGGTCAACTATCTGAACGACATCATCGATCTCGCCGACGGCATCATGGTCGCCCGCGGCGATCTCGGCGTGGAGATGCCGGTCGAGAAGGTGCCCGGCCTCCAGAAGCAGATCACGCGCGCCGCGCGCCTTGCCGGCAAGCCGGTCGTCGTCGCCACGCAGATGCTGGAGTCGATGATCGCAGCGCCTGCGCCCACGCGCGCCGAGGTGTCC
>DASQLK010000006.1:0-6445 GCA_035630055.1 Methyloceanibacter sp.
GCTTCTTTATCTCGCGGCGGCTGGTGTCGGCGCGCTCGGCGTCATCGACGACGACCACGTCAGCCTCGACAATCTTCAGCGTCAGATCGCGCACGACACGAGCAATGTCGGCCTCTCCAAGACGCGCAGCGCGGCGCGCGCGGTCGCGCGCCTCAACCCGCATGTGGAGGTCAAGCCCTACACGACGCGGCTGATGCCGGAGAATGCGCTCGAGATCATCCGCAACTATGACATCGTGGCCGACGGCTCGGATAATTTCGCCACGCGCTACCTCGTAAACGACGCCTGCTACTTCGCCAAGGTACCGCTGGTCTTCGCGGCCGTGGGGCCGTTCGACGGGCACATCACGACGTTTCGCGCGTTCGAGGAGGGCGCCGACGGCAATCCGAACCCTTCCTATCGCTGCCTCTTTCCAGACCCGCCGCCGCCCGGCACAGTGCCGCCTTGCTCGGAAGCCGGCATTCTCGGGGCCGTCGCGGGCGTGATGGGTACGCTGCAAGCCGTGGAAGTCATCAAGGAGATCGTCGGCATCGGCGAAAGTTTGGTTGGCTCGCTCCTGATCTACGATGCTCTTGAGACAAGGTTTACCAAAGTGACCTATGGCTGGGACAAGGACAGTCCGCTGAACGGCGCGTCCCCGCGCTTCACGGACCTGTCGCATCACCGGAAAGCCGCCGACCTCGTAACGTGAGACCGCGCGGCGATAAGTTGGAGAGCCACCTCGCCATGGAAACCATCACCACGCGCTGCGTGGTCGCAGGCGGCGGTCCGGCCGGCATGATGCTCGGATTTCTGCTGGCGCGCGCCGGCGTAGACGTCACGGTGCTGGAGAAGCACAAGGATTTCCTGCGCGACTTTCGCGGCGACACGATCCACCCCTCCACGCTTCAGATCATGTACGAACTCGGACTGATCGAGGCGTTCCTGAAGCTGCCGCATGTGAAGTTGCGCGAAATCGGCGGCGTGATCGGCAACGATGCGATCACCTTCGCGGACTTCTCGCACCTGCCCACCCACTGCAAGTTCATCGCCCTGATGCCGCAATGGGACTTTCTCGATTTTCTCGCCGATCACGCCAAGCTCTATCCGAACTTCCGTCTCCTCATGCGCGCCGAAGTGGACGACCTCTTGAAGCACGGCGGAGACATCGTCGGCCTCAAGGCCCGCACTTCCGAGGGCGAGATCGAGATCAGAGCCGACCTCGTAGTCGGCGCTGACGGCAGGGGTTCGGTGGTGCGCGATCTGGCGGGCCTTGAAGTCGAGGAGCTTGGGGCGCCGATGGACGTGCTCTGGATGCGCCTCTCCAAGCGCCCCGAGGACGGATCGCAGACCCTTGGCCGTATCCAGGCCGGGCATCTTTTTGTCATGCTGGACCGCGGCGACTACTGGCAATGCGCTTTCGTGATCCCGAAGGGCGGCTACGACACGTTGCGCGAAAAGGGGCTGCCGTCCTTCCGCGCGGAGGTCGTCGACCTCAATCCGAAGCTCGCCAACCGGGTCAGCGAGATCGCGTCCTGGGACGACGTGAAGCTCCTCACGGTGCGGGTGGACCGGCTGAAGGAGTGGTGCCGCGAAGGGCTACTCTGCATCGGGGATGCGGCGCATGCCATGTCGCCGGTCGGCGGCGTCGGCATCAATCTCGCCATCCAGGACGCCGTGGCCGCCGCCAACATCCTCGCCGAACCCTTGCGGAAAGGACCCGTGCCGCTCGCGACGCTGCGCAAGGTGCAGGCCCGCCGGCAATGGCCGACCGAGATGACGCAGGCCGCCCAGCTCTTCGTGCAGGACCGCATCATCAGCAATGTGCTTGCGATGACGGAGCAGCCACGCGCGCCGTTCGCGGCAAGGCTCCTCAACCACGTGCCGTTCCTGCGGCGCATTCCGGCGCGCCTGATCGGCATGGGCTTCCGCCCAGAGCATGTGCATACGGCGGAGTTCGCCCCGCCGCACGCTGCTTAGAACATTGCGGGATGCACGCGGTCCGGCGGCGAATGGCCGTCGAGGAAGGTCTTGATGTTGATGATGACCTTCTCGCCCATATCGACACGGCCTTCGATCGTGGCGGACCCCATATGCGGCAGCACCACCACCCTGTCGCTCTTCAGAAGCTTCGGGTTCACGGCAGGCTCATGCTCGAACACGTCGAGGCCGGCACCGGCAAGCTCGTTGTTCTCGATCATGCGCGCCAGCGCGTTCTCGTCGATGACCTCGCCGCGCGCGGTGTTGACCACGTAAGCGGAGCGTTTCATCAGCGCGAGACGCCGGGCGGAGAGCAGGTGATAGGTCGCGGGCGTGTGCGGGCAGTTCACCGAGATGATATCCATCCGCGCCAGCATCTGGTCGAGGCTGTCCCAATAGGTCGCCTCCAGCGCCTGCTCGATTTCCGGCGCGACGCGGCGGCGGTTATGGTAGTGGATCTGCAAGCCGAACGCCTTGGCGCGCCGGGCGACGGCCTGGCCGATGCGGCCCATGCCGACGATGCCGAGCCGCTTGCCGTAGATGCGGTGGCCGAGCATCCAGGTCGGCGACCAGCCATGCCACTCATCAGCGCCGGACCTGAGAAGCATCGCGCCCTCGGTCAGCCGACGCGGCACGGACAGGATCAGCGCCATGGTCATGTCGGCGGTGTCTTCCGTCAGCACGCCCGGCGTATTGGTGACGATGATGCTGCGGTTCCGCGCGGTCTCGAGGTCGATATTGTCGACGCCGGTGCCGAACTGCGAGATGAGCTTGAGCTGCGGCCCCGCCTGGCTCAGCACGCCGCGGTCGATCCGGTCGGTGACGGTCGGCACGAGGACGGACGCCGTTTTGACCGCCTCCACGAGCTCGTCGCGCGAGAAGGGCCTGTCCTCCAGATTGAGCTTGGCGTCGAACAACTCGCGCAAGCGAATCTCCACCACGTCGGGGAGCTTGCGCGTGACAATGATATTTGGCCGTTCAGCAGTCATAAATCCGTCCCGTGAGGAAGAGCGGGCAGGTCCCGCCTTTGCCGCGGACGCCGTGGAAGGCGCGCCGGCTCTCTCTAACAGAACCGCTCTTGCGAGATAAAGCGTCATATTGGCTCAAAGCCACGATCCGTTCACTTTTCTACGCCATGCAAGACGTTAGGGATTCGAGATGAAGTGGCCCGAGAGGAGGGCACGGCCGTCAGGGGCCGATGGGGGTCGGGCGTTGCGGCATCGCTTCCGAGCAGGGTGGATTCTGGGCCTGGCGCTCCTCACGCTCGCCGGCGCCGAGATCGGCGTGGCGCAGGAGACGGGCCAGCAGGCCGAACCCTCCGCCGCGGGCAAGTCCGCCTTGCGGCTGCCGCGCTTCGTCAGCCTCAAATCCAACAAGGTGAATGTGCGCAAAGGCCCGAGCGCCGAGCAGGCGATCGTGTGGGTGTTCTCCCGTGCCGGGCTACCGGTGGAGATCATCGCCGAATCGGAGAATTGGCGCCGCGTGCGCGACAGCGAAGGCGCCGACGGCTGGGTGTTCCATAGCCTCTTGAGCGGGCGCCGCACGGCTCTCATCGCGCCATGGGAGAAGAACAAGGCGAGTGTCCCCCTCTACGCCAAGGACTCGACAAGCTCGCGCGTCATCGCCGAGCTGGAGCCGGGCGTCCTTGGCAGCGTGCAGGAATGCGACGGGGAATGGTGCAAGCTCTCGATCGCCGATTATTCCGGCTACGTCGAGCAGGCTAGGCTCTGGGGAGTCTATCGCGGCGAAGAGGTGAAGTAGCGCTAGCCGCGCTTGTCCACGAGCCGCACCAGCACGTCTACCCGCGAGATGGCTTTTCCTTCCGGCGCCTCGGGCAAACCCTCGATGCGGATATCCGCAGTCGCGATATCCATCAGCTTGCCGGAATGCTCGCAGAAGAAATGGTAGTGGTTGCGGGTATTCGTGTCGAAATAGGTCTTGGCACCCTCGACGGCCACTTCGCGCAGGAGCCCGGCCTCGGTCAGCTGGTGCAGGGTATTGTAAACGGTCGCGAGCGAGACCGGCACGCGCTTGGCAAGCGCCTCTTCATGCAGGACTTCGGCCGTCACATGCCGGTCGCCGGGGCCGAACAGGATCTGCGCCAGCGCCACGCGCTGCCGCGTCGGCCGCAGCCCCGCGTCGCGCAGCACCCGCGCGACGCCATTTTCCGTCATGTCTGAAAGCATTTCGTGCACGCCCGGTAGACCTGAAAGGCCAAGCTTGAGCCGAAATATAGGCGGAAGGCGTGTCCCCCGCAATGTCGTGGTTTCCCGGAGTTTTTGCCGAAGGGGTGGGAGGCCGTCGCGGCCCGTCCCGGGCTTTTGATGGCCGCGCGTCTGTGATAGGAAGCCAGCCAACAAGAAACTGCGGCGGGGGAGAGAGTGGAGCGACATGACAGGCCGGCCTAGCCAATTCGAGTTCGACGACCTGCTTGCATGCGCGCGTGGCGAGCTCTTCGGCCCGGGCAACGCGCAGCTGCCGCTGCCGCCGATGCTGATGTTCGAGCGCATTTCTCAAGTGACGGAAGTGGGCGGCGAGCACGGGCAGGGCCGCATCGTGGCGGAGCTCGAACTCAAGCCCGACCTCTGGTTCTTTCCCTGCCACTTCAAGGGCGATCCGGTGATGCCCGGCTGCCTCGGCCTCGACGCGCTTTGGCAGCTTTTGGGCTTTTTTCTCGGCTGGCTCGGCGCGCCGGGTAAGGGCAGGGCGCTCAGTGTCGGCGAGGTGAAGTTCTCCGGCATGGTCTTGCCGACCATGCGGAAGCTCGAATACATCGTTGATCTCAAGCGCGTCGTCAGACGGAAATTCACCCTTGGCACCGGCGATGGGTGGTTGAAGGCCGATGGCGAGACCATCTACACGGCTAAGGACCTCAGGGTCGGCCTGTTCCAGGCGGATGCGGCCGAACCCGCCGGTGCCTGACATAAAGTGTGGAGCGCGCCGCGGCGCCGAACCTCAAGGACGTTGATCGCATGAGACGCGTTGTCGTCACCGGCATGGGCATTGTGTCCCCCATCGGCAATAGCGCCCAGGAGGTGCTGGCCTCCTTGCGCGAGGCGAAGTCCGGCATCGTCAAGGCAGAGGCCTATGAGGAGATGGGCTTCCGCTGCCAAGTGCATGGCGCGCCGAAGATCGATTGGGAAAGCATGATCGACCGCAAGGTGCGCCGCTTCATGGGCGCAGGGGCGGCCTGGAACTACATCGCCATGGAGCAGGCAATCCGCGATGCGGGGCTGGAAGAGGCCGAGGTCTCCAACGAGAAGACCGGCATGATCATGGGCTCCGGCGGACCGTCGACCCGCGCAATCGTGCAATCTGCCGATACCGCGCGCGAAAAGGGCCCAAAAAAGGTTTCGCCCTTCGAGGTGCCGAAGGCGATGTGCTCCACGAATTCCGCGACGCTGTCCACGCCCTATCACATCAAGGGCGTCAGCTATTCCATCTCGTCGGCCTGCTCCACCTCCGCGCATTGCATCGGCAATGGCGCGGAGCTCATCCAATGGGGCAAGCAGGACATGGTGTTTGCCGGCGGCGGCGAGGAACTGGACTGGACCCTGTCCGTCCTGTTCGACGCCATGAATGCCTTGTCGTCGGATTTCAACGACCGGCCCCAGGTCGCAAGCCGTGCCTATGACGCTAGCCGCGACGGCTTCGTCATCGCCGGCGGCGCCGGCGTCCTCGTGCTCGAGGAGCTCGAGCATGCCAAGGCGCGCGGCGCACGCATCTACGGCGAGCTTGCGGGCTACGGAGCGACATCCGACGGCTTCGACATGGTGCAGCCCTCAGGCGAGGGCGCGGCGCGCTGCATGCGCATGGCCATGCAGAATGTGGACGGCATCGACTACATCAATCCGCACGCCACCTCGACGCCCATCGGCGACGTTCGCGAGATCGAGGCCATTCGCGAGGTCTTCGCCGACAACGTGCCGCCGATCAGCGCGACCAAGTCCTTGACCGGCCACTCCCTCGGCGCCGCCGGCGTCCATGAGGCTATCTATTCGCTGCTTATGATGAATAACGGTTTCATCTGCGAATCCGCCAATATCGAGACCCTAGACCCCGCGGTCGCCGACATGCCCATCGTGCGCAAGCGCGAAGACAACGTCGACATTAACTGCGTGATGTCGAACAGCTTCGGTTTCGGCGGCACCAACGCCACACTCGTGTTCCGTCGCTTCAATGGCTAAGCCAGCGATGGCGGCCCCAACCAGGTACCTGCCATGACAACAAAAAGAGATATCGCCGAGCCCGGACCCATAATGGCGGGGAAGCGAGGGCTTGTGATGGGCGTAGCCAACGACCGCTCCATCGCCTGGGGCATTGCGCGTGTGCTGCATGGCCAAGGCGCGAACCTTGCCTTCTCCTATCAGGCCGGCGCCTTTGGCCGCCGCGCCGTGCCTCTCGCGCAGTCGATCGGTTCCGAGATTATCGAGGAAGCCGACGTCGAGGATCTGCCGAGCGTGGAGCGCGTCTTCGACGTGATCCG
>DASQLK010000007.1:0-8536 GCA_035630055.1 Methyloceanibacter sp.
AAGAAACCGAAGGAGAGCGCGTTCGTGCTCGTGCCGGTGAGGCGCGTGACCTGCTCGCGAATGATGTCGAGGGCTCCCGGCGGCATGACGCCTGCAAGGAGCGCCAGATGCTCGTTGATGACGGACGCGTCGGTGAAGAGACCGTAGAGCGACACGAGCGCGGTGACTGCGGGGAAAAGCGCGAGCAGCATGTAAAAGACTGCGCCGGCGGCGACGGCAAGAAGGCGGTCGTCGCCGATCTGGTTGTAGACGCGCCAGAGAATGTCGCCCCAGCCCCGGGCCGGAATGTGAACGGGACTCTTGGCGCGGCGCCCCCGGTCGCGCTCGCGGGAGCGGGCGTGCTGCACATGCTCCGGCTCCTGGGACGGGCGCGTGGCCATGGCCCCCTCCCCATTAGGCTGATCCGACGAGTCGCCGTCGTCTGCGTCCCAGTCACGAGCGGAATACGCGGGGGAGTATCGCGTTGCTGGGGCGCCAGAGCCGTTCGAGGCACGGCGCCAAGGGCGCGGCGCGCCGCCCAAGACTGCCCGGTCGACCCCGTAAACAAGCGCGACGAATCCTGCGCCCAAGGCAAGATCGAGCCAGAGCGGCGTGTTTGGACCGTGGGATTTGCGAGTCATGACCCTGCCAGGCGTCAAAGAGACGTAACACGGGCCACCAGCGAAGGTTGCATGGGGAGCGGCATGCGGCGCCGCTTCGCTTCCATCCCGCGGCAATCTGGTCTAAGACGCCAACCGGCTCTCGGCGAACCGATCCCTGGCGCGTCTTCGGGGGCCCCCGAGCCTTAGCCTTTCATGCCAAAACGCACAGATATCCAGTCCATCCTGATCATCGGGGCCGGACCGATCGTGATCGGGCAGGCCTGCGAGTTCGACTATTCCGGCACGCAAGCCTGCAAGGCCCTGAAAGAAGAGGGCTACAGGGTCGTGCTCGTGAACTCGAACCCGGCCACGATCATGACCGATCCGGACGTGGCGGACGCGACCTATATCGAGCCGATCACGCCGGAGTTCGTCGCCAAGATCATCGAGAAAGAGCGCCCGGACGCCCTCCTCCCCACCATGGGGGGACAGACCGCGCTCAACACCGCACTCAGCCTGCACCGCTCGGGCGTCCTGGAAAAGTTCGGCGTGGAAATGATCGGCGCGCGCGCCGAGGTGATCGACAAGGCCGAGGACCGCGAGCTGTTCCGCGAGGCGATGGCGAAGATCGGGCTGGAGACGCCGCGCTCGCGCCTTGCGGACGCCGCATCGCTGAAGCGGGCAGACCGCAAGAAATATAAAGAAGAGGTCGCGCGCATCGAGGCGGAGCATTCCGATCCTGCGGAGCGCGCGCGCGCGGTCGAGATCTTCAACGCGGAATGGGCCGGCAGCGAGGTCGAGCGGCGGCGGCGTTACGTGGAGAAGGGCCTGATCGAGGCGCTGGAGGCGATGCCCGACATCGGGCTGCCCGCCATCATCCGCCCGTCCTTCACGCTCGGCGGCCAGGGCGGCGGTGTCGCTTATAACCGCGAGGAGTTCCTGGAGATCATCGAACGCGGACTGGACGCTTCTCCGACCTGCGAGGTGCTGATCGAAGAGTCCGTGCTCGGGTGGAAAGAATACGAGATGGAGGTCGTCCGCGATACGGACGACAACTGCATCATCATCTGCTCCATCGAGAATATCGATCCGATGGGCGTCCATACCGGCGACTCGATCACGGTGGCGCCGGCGCTGACACTTACGGACAAAGAATATCAGATCATGCGCAACGCCTCGATCGCGGTCCTGCGCGAGATCGGGGTGGAAACCGGCGGCTCGAACGTGCAGTTCGCGGTGAACCCGGCGGACGGGCGCCTCGTCGTCATTGAGATGAACCCGCGCGTATCGCGTTCCTCCGCGCTCGCCTCGAAGGCGACCGGATTTCCCATCGCCAAGATCGCGGCAAAGCTCGCCATCGGCTACACGCTCGACGAGCTTGCGAACGACATCACGGGCGGCGCGACACCGGCCTCGTTCGAGCCGACCATCGATTACGTGGTGACGAAGATCCCACGCTTCGCCTTCGAAAAATTTCCGGGCTCGAAGCCTGTGCTCACGACCTCGATGAAATCGGTGGGCGAGGCCATGGCTATCGGACGCACCTTCGCCGAGTCCTTACAAAAGGCCCTGCGCTCGATGGAGACCGGCCTGACCGGGCTGAACGACGTCGATTTCGAGGGGCTCGGCCAAGGTGACGACAAGAACGTGATCCGCGCGGCGCTTGGCACACCCTCGCCAGACCGCCTCCTCAAGGTCGCGCAGGCGCTGCGGCTCGGCTTCGACCACGAGCAGATCTACGATTCCTGCCGCATCGACCCATGGTTCATCCGCCAGTTGCAAGACATCATCGACATGGAAGAGCGCGTCAGGGAGCACGGCCTGCCGCGAAGTGCATCCCTGCTCCGCAAGCTGAAAGCGATGGGCTTCTCCGACGAGAGGCTGGCGACGCTCGCGGGCATTGAGGCCAGCGGGGTCGGCGCGCTCAGGCGTGAACTCGACGTGCATCCGGTCTATAAGCGCATCGATACCTGCGCGGCGGAGTTCGCGTCGCCGACAGCCTACATGTATTCCACCTATGAGACCGGGTTCGCGGGACCGCCACAATGCGAGGCGCGACCAAGCGATGCGCAGAAGATCATCATTCTCGGCGGCGGCCCAAACCGGATCGGGCAAGGCATCGAGTTCGACTATTGCTGCTGCCACGCCGCGTTCTCGCTGTCCGGCGCGGGCTACGAGACCATCATGATCAACTGCAATCCGGAAACGGTCTCGACCGACTACGACACGTCCGACCGCCTCTATTTCGAGCCGCTGACGGAAGAGGATGTGATCGAGGTCGTGCGCAAGGAGGAAACGAACGGCAGACTCAAGGGCGTGATCGTCCAGTTTGGCGGGCAAACACCGCTGAAGCTTGCCGAGGCGCTGGAACGCGCCAATGTGCCGATCCTCGGCACCTCGCCGGATGCGATCGACCTCGCCGAGGACCGCGACCGCTTCAAGGCGCTGCTCGACAGGCTGGAATTACGGCAGCCGCGGAACGGCATCGCGCGGTCGGCAGACGCGGCGGTGGCAATCGCGCGCGAGATTGGTTTTCCCGTCGTAATCCGGCCGTCTTACGTGCTCGGCGGCAGGGCCATGGAGATCGTGCACGACGACGCGCAGCTTGCGCGCTACATCTCCGAAGCGGTGATCGTGTCGGGCAAAAGCCCCGTCTTGATCGACTCCTACCTGCGCGACGCGATCGAGGTGGATGTCGACGCGATCGGGGACGGGACAGACGTCTTCATCTGCGGCGTCATGGAGCATATCGAGGAGGCTGGCGTGCATTCCGGCGATTCGGCCTGCTCGCTGCCGCCGCATTCGCTGAAGCCGGACATCATCGCGGAACTCGAAGCACAGACAGTCAAGCTCGCGCGAGCCCTGGACGTGATCGGGCTGATGAACGTCCAGTTCGCGATCCAGAACGATGACATCTATGTGCTGGAGGTCAATCCGCGGGCGAGCCGCACGGTGCCCTTCGTCGCCAAAGTCATCGGCCTGCCGATCGCGAGCATCGCCGCGCAGGTGATGGGCGGCAAGAAGCTCGCCGCGTTCAAGCTGTCACGGCCGAAGCTCAATCATATTGCGGTGAAGGAGGCGGTCTTCCCCTTCGCGCGCTTCCCCGGCGTCGACCCCGTGCTCGGCCCGGAGATGCGCTCGACAGGCGAGGTCATGGGCATCGACCGCGACTATGCGGTTGCCTTCGCCAAGAGCCAGCTCGGCGGCGGGTCGAAGCTCCCCATCACCGGCACGGTGTTCGTCTCTGTTAAGGACGCCGACAAAGACAAGGTGGTGGCGCCGATCCGCGCGCTCGCCGAGATGGGCTTTCGTATCATCGCCACGCGCGGCACCAAACGCCATCTCGACGCGGAAGGCATCGCCTGCGAACGGGTGAACAAGGTCCTGGAAGGCCGGCCGCATATCGTCGACGCCATCACCAATGGCGAGGTCGACATGGTCTTCAACACCACGGAGGGGGCCAAGGCGCTTGCCGACTCCTTCTCGATCCGGCGCTCCGCCTTGCTCAACCACGTGCCATATTATACAACCGTCGCGGGCGCGGCGGCGGTGACGGAAGCCATCAAGGCCCTGCGCGGCGGCAGCCTCAACGTCGCTCCGCTCCAGAGCTATATCGGCACCCAAGCCGAGACGACTTCATAGCGGCCCATTACCCCTTCTTGACTTAGACTGGGCATTTCCTCGACATTGGTCGGCTGGAAAGTGGCCCTAAAGGAGCTGCAACTACCATGGAAAAGGTGCCCATGACCGCTGAGGGCTACTTGGCGCTTGAGGCCGAAATCAAGCATCTGAAGTCCGTCGAGCGGCCCCGCATTATCAAGGCCATCGCCGAGGCGCGCACCCATGGCGACCTCTCCGAGAACGCCGAATATCACGCCGCCAAGGAGCAGCAGGGCATCACCGAGGCGCGGGTGGCCGACCTCGAGGACAAGCTTTCGCGCGCCGATATCATCGACACCTCGAAGCTCAAGGGCGATCAGGTCATGTTCGGCGCGACCGTGACGCTCGTCGACGAGGACACCGACGAGAAGGTGAAGTACCGCATCGTCGGCGAGGTCGAGGCCGACGTGAAGCAGGGCAAGATCTCCATCACCTCGCCAATCGCCCGCGCCCTGCTCGGCAAGCGCAAGAAGGACGTGATCGAGGTCTCCACGCCGGGCGGCGGCAAATCCTACGAGCTCATCAAGGTCGAATTTAAGTAGGGCAAGGCCACAGGCTTCGCCGTTCAGCCGGTCTTAGCCCGCACTGCTACCGCGGATCAGGGCCGCGTCACGCTCGCGCTGCCGGATGCGAGCGCCGTGCGGAGGCCCGCGGCGGCGCCGGTCAGGGCCGCGAACGCGGCGAGAATCACATAGACTGGGATCGGGGCGAGGAAAGCCCCCATGCGGCCCTTGGCTTCGAAGGCGGCGCGGAACGTGCCCGCAGAGAGCTGCGGCACGAGCTTGGGCGGGATGCCGCCGCCGAGATAGACGCCGCCGCGGGCCCCCATGACGAGGGCAACATCTCCGGCGAACCGGCCGAGCCAAGTGATGAAGAGATCAAGCGCTTCTGTCGCCTGCCGATCGTCGCCGCTCGCGGCCCGGGCCACGACCTCGCGCGGCTCGATCGTCTCATCCTCACGGCCGTCGAGCGCAAGGACGGCACGGTAGAGATCCGGCAGGCCCATGCCCGACAGAGCGCGCTCCATAGAGAGGTGCTCGCGGCCTTGCCCCAGGCGCTCTACAAGAGCGAGCTCGCGGGCGTCGTGGGCGCCGAGGGTCACGTGGCCCCCCTCGCCCGGCATGGCCACCCAACCCGACGGCGACCATACCAGCCCCGCGACGCCGAGCCCCGTGCCCGGGCCAAGCACGACTTTCGTACCGTGGGGCAGCGGCTGACCGCCGCCTACTTGATGCAGCTCGGCGGGCGCGAGGTGCGGCAGGGAGAGCGCGAGCGCTTCGAAATCATTGAGGACGTGCAGGCCCTGAAGGCCCGCGACGCGGCACAGCTCGGCGCATGAGAAGGACCAGGGCGAGTTCGTGAGGCGGATATCCTCGCCGAGGACCGGCGCCGCGACGGCGATGGCGGCATGGTGGGGCGGGTGGCGCAACCCCTTGAGATAATCGAGCATGGCGGCGGCGAGGCTCGGGTGCTGCGCGCAAGGGACATGGACCACGTCGCTGAGGGCGAAGTTGGCGAGGTCCACCACCGCAAAGCGGGCGTTGGTGCCGCCGATATCGGCGACGACGGCACGGGCCGGAATGTCTGTCACTGGCGGATTCCCGGCTTTCATGGGCTGCGCGCCCGGTGTTGGTAACGCATTTTGTGAACGGCAGCGAGGGTTGCAGCGGAGGAGCGCCGGCCTTACGCTGACCTCCGGGAGACGTTAAACGCCGATGTTGAAAGCGCTTTCGACCGGGCTCCGGTTCCGCCTCGCGATGCTGCTCGCGGTGCTCGCGGCAACTTGCTTTGTCGCGCCGCCGGCGGTCATGGCTTTCGGACATGGCGAGATGACCGCGCATTGCCTGGAGATGGCCGCGACCCCGCAACACGGGATGGCGGCTCCTACGGGACATATGGGCCACGCGAATGGCGGAGATCAGCACCAGAAGGCGCCGAAGGAGAAACAGGACACCGGCTGCTGCGGCCTCTTCTGTCTCAGCGCGCTGGTCGCGCCGCTCCCCGGTGCGTTCCACCGACCTCCCCTCCTAACGCATCTCCGCTTGCGTGCGCCGAACTTTCAGTGGCGCGCGGCCGAGGGCCTCGACCGGCCGCCAAAGTCTCTCCTCGTCGTCTGAGTGCTCTGCGTCCGCGGCGCAATGCCCCGGCCGAGCGTCACGCATACGAGACGAGGGATGAACAATGCTCTCTTTGCACAAGGGCCTGCGCCTCGCGGCGATCGCGAGCGCGACCGCGCTGCTTGCCGCCTGCAAGACCTTCTCACCCGACGGCGGGATGGGGCCGGTCGCGGCGGTGGCAGGACAAGGGCTGAACAAGGACGTCGTGCGTGTCGCATCGCCGGCGGACGCGGCACACGCGCGCACAGAAGTGACGCGTCTCCTGCGGGCACCGCTCACTGCCGATGCCGCAGTACAGATCGCGCTCTACAACAATCTCGGCCTGCAGGCCGCGTATAACCGCCTGGGCGTCGCGGAGGCGGTGGCCGTGCAGAAGAGCCGGCCGCCGCTGCCGAGCTTTTCCTACGAGGAGGTATCGACTGCGGTCGAGCTCGATATCGAGCGCAAGATCATCGGCAGCATCCTCGCGCTCGCAACGTGGCCGTCGCGCGCAAAGATCGCCGGCGTCAAGTTCGAGCAGGCGCAGTTGCAGGCGGCGGACGAAACGCTGCGCGTCGCGGCAGACACACGCCGGGCCTATGTGCGGGCCGTCGCCGCGCGAGAGACCGCGCAGGCGCTTGGTACAGAGAAGGCCAAAGCCGACGCAGCGGCGGAACTCGCCGCGAAGCTAAAGCAAACCGGTGCGCTGAACACGCTGGAACAGGCGCGGCGGCAGGTGGTGGCCGTCGAACTCGACGCGCAGCTCATGGCGGCACGGCAGCAGGCCGACGCCGCGGAGGAGCAGCTCACGCGCATGCTGGGACTGTGGGGGCGCGATGTCGCAGCGCTGCTGCCGGCGCGGCTGCCCGCCTTGCCGGCGAAACGGCAGGGATTGGGCGCGGTGGAGCAGGCCGCGATGGACAACCGCGTCGACCTGCAGATCGCGCTTCTCGAGACGCAAGCGCTGGCGCGGTCCTTCGGGCTCACGCGGAAAACGCGATTCATCAACGTGCTCGAGGCGGGAGGCATTTCAAAGACGCAGAAGGACACCGGCGAGCGCAAGGCGAGCGGGGACGGCTTCGATATCGCGTTCGAGGTGCCACTTTACGACTTCGGCCGGGCGCGGGTGCGCGAAGCCGAGCAACGCTATCTCGAAGCGGTGAACACGCTCGGCGCGCTTGCGGTCAACGCACGATCGGAAGCGCGCGAGGCTTATAGCGCGTACCGCTCCACCTACGCGATTGCCGCGCGCTACGAGCGCGAGGTGCTGCCGTTGCGGCGGACGATCACGGAGGAGACCGAGCTGCAATACAACGCCATGCAGGTGGACGCCTTCGTGCTGCTCGAAGCGGCGCGTGCGAACGCCACGGCGAAGGTTGCCGCGATCGCGGCGAAGCGGAATTTCTGGCTCGCCTATACGGAGCTCAGCGTCGCCACGCTCGGCGGCGGCGCGATGGCCTCGGCCTCGGACATGATTGCCGCGGACAGCGCTCCGACCGGCGCACATTGAGAAGGATTGGACCCATGCTTTCGCGACGTAATTTTCTGACAGGCTCCGCCGTGGCGCTGGCTGGCGCGGCTCTGGTGACGGGGCGTGCGCAGGCTGCCGCTATCCCCGAAGCGCCCAGCTATGGCTCGCCCGCCATGCAGCCGCCGCGCGCGGCCGAAGGCGGCGACACCTATCAGCCGGTCGTGACGCTCAACGGCTGGACCCTGCCCTATCGCCGCAACGGCGACTGGAAGGAGTTCCATCTCCTCGCGGAAGAGGTGACGCGGGAGATCGCTCCCGGCATGACGGTCAAACTCTGGGGCTATAACGGGCAATCGCCGGGGCCGACGCTCGAGGCAGTCGAGGGCGATAAGGTCCGCATCTTCGTCACCAACCGGCTGCCGGAGCATACGAGCGTGCACTGGCACGGCATGCTGGTGCCGAACGGCATGGACGGCGTCGGCGGGCTGACGCAGCCGCATATCCCCCCGGGCAAGACCTTCGTCTACGAGTTCGTGCTGAACCGCAGCGGCAGCTTCATGTATCACCCGCATTCCGACGAGATGGTGCAGATGGCGATGGGGATGATGGGAACGTTCGTGGTGCATCCAAAAGATTTGAGCTTCCGCCCGGTCGATCGCGACTTCGCCTTCGTGATGAGCGCCTACCGTTTCGATCCCGGCACATCACTGCCGCAGGTGGCAGAGATG
>DASQLK010000008.1:0-17338 GCA_035630055.1 Methyloceanibacter sp.
GAGCTTTGCGGCCGCAACCATGCCTTCATGCCGATCACCGTCCGCGTCGTCACCGACGAGGAGTTTGCGGACTGGCTGGCGAAGACCAAGGCCGCCGCCAACGACACCGGCGATACGAGCAAGCTGGCAGCTGCTGGCAAACAGAATTAGAATCGCCGCTTCCACCCAAGCGGCAACGACGCGCAAGAAGACCAGAGAATCTGGAGTGCAAGGAAGATAGCGATGGCATACGGCGCCCAGGCCTACGCAGACGCCCACCACGACGACCATCCGACAGGCTGGCGCCGCTGGGTCTATTCCACCAACCACAAAGACATCGGCACGATGTACCTGATCTTCGCGATCGTGGCCGGTACGATCGGTGGCGTGCTCTCCATTGCCATGCGCCTGGAACTCATGAACCCGGGCATGCAGATCTTCGGCGACGCCGAACTCTTCAACGTCTTCGTCGCCGCGCACGGCCTCATCATGGTGTTCTTCATGGTGATGCCCGCCATGATCGGCGGGTTCGGCAACTGGATGGTGCCGCTCATGATCGGCGCGCCTGACATGGCCTTCCCGCGCATGAACAATGTTTCGTTCTGGCTCCTGCCGGCGTCGTTCGCCCTTCTCCTCATGTCGCTCTTCATGCCCGGTGCGCCGGGCTCACGGGGTGTCGGCGCGGGCTGGACGCTCTACGCCCCGCTCACCACCAAGGGCACGCCCGGCATCGCCATGGATTTCGCGATCCTGTCGCTGCATCTGGCCGGCGCATCGTCGATCCTTGGCGCCATCAACTTCATCACCACCATTTTCAATATGCGCGCGCCGGGCATGACGCTGCACAAGATGCCGCTTTTCGCGTGGTCGATCCTCGTCACCGCATTCCTTTTGCTGCTCTCGTTGCCCGTGCTCGCCGGCGCCATCACCATGCTGCTCACGGACCGCAACTTCGGCACCGCCTTTTTCGATTCGGCCCATGGCGGCGATCCGCTGCTCTGGCAGCACCTGTTCTGGTTCTTCGGCCATCCTGAGGTTTACATCCTCATCCTGCCGGGCTTCGGCATGGTCAGCCACATCGTGTCGACCTTCTCGCGCAAGCCGGTGTTCGGCTATCTCGGCATGGCCTACGCCATGGTCGCCATCGGCGTCATCGGCTTCGTCGTCTGGGCCCATCACATGTACGCGGCAGGCATCAGCGTGAACACGCAGGCGTACTTCGTGTTTGCAACGATGGTGATCGCGGTTCCGACGGGCGTGAAGGTGTTCTCGTGGATCGCCACAATGTGGGGCGGGTCGCTGTCGTTGCGCGCACCCATGCTATGGGCGCTCGGCTTCATCTTCCTGTTCACCGTCGGCGGCGTGACCGGCGTGGTGCTCGCGAACGCGGGCGTCGACCGCTCCATGCACGACACCTATTATGTCGTTGCGCACTTCCACTACGTGTTGTCGCTCGGCGCCGTGTTCTCGATCTTCGGCGGCTGGTACTACTGGTTCCCAAAGATGACGGGCTACATGTATTCCGAGTTCACGGCCAAGCTGCACTTCTGGCTCATGTTCATCGGCGCCAACATAACGTTCTTCCCGATGCACTTCCTCGGACTTGCGGGCATGCCGCGCCGTATCGCTGACTATCCGGATGCATATGCGGGTTGGAACATGGTCGCTTCCGTCGGCTCGTACATGGCGTTCGCCGGCATGATCGTCTTCCTGTTCGGCATCGCGCAGGCTTTCACCCGCAAGCTGCATGCTCCGGCCAATCCCTGGGGCGCGGGCGCGACCACGCTGGAGTGGACATTGTCCTCACCGCCGCCGTTCCACAGCTACGAGACGCTGCCGCGCATCAAATGAACGCAAGCCGTGAGACGCGAGAAGTGGGACGCAAGTCTGGACCGAGTGAGTAAGTCATGACCGACGTCACCTCTTCTGTGATCGCCGCGAGGATCACCGCCACCGGCGGCGACGTCGCCGATTACGTCGCGCTGATGAAGCCGCGGGTGATGTTCCTCGTGGTATTCACCGCGCTTGTCGGCCTTGTCGCGGCGCCGGGCACCATGCATCCGGTCCTCGCCATCGCCGCCCTCATCTGCATCGCCGCGGGCTCCGGCGCGGCCGGCGCCCTCAACATGTGGTACGACGCCGACATCGACGCGAAAATGGCGCGGACGGCAGCGCGCCCTGTGCCGCGGGGCAATGTCACGCCGCAGGAGGCCCTGACTTTCGGCTCCGTGCTTGGCGCCTTCTCCGTGCTCTGCATGGGGTTGATGGTCAATTGGCTCGCCGCCGCCCTTCTCGCCGGAACGATCGGCTTCTACGTCTTCGTCTATACGATGTGGCTGAAGCGTTGGACGCCGCAGAACATCGTCATCGGCGGCGCGGCAGGCGCGGTCCCCCCGATGATCGGCTGGGCCGCTGCCACGGGCAGCGTCAGCTTTGCCAGCTTCGTTCTCTTCCTCATCATATTCGTTTGGACGCCCCCGCATTTCTGGGCTCTCGCTATTCTGCGCACCGGCGATTACGCCCGGGCCAATGTTCCGATGATGCCCGTGGTGAAGGGTGCCGACGAGACCCGCCGGCAAATCCTGATCTACAGCATCGTCCTGGCGCCGCTCGGCGTTGTGCCGGCCTTTATCGATCTCGGTGGCGTTCTTTACGCTGCTACTTCCGTTATTCTCGGTGTGCTGTTCGTGTATTTTGCTTGGCAGTGTTATCGCGAGCGAACTGGAGAAAAGGCCGACCGCGCCGCAAAGCAGCTTTTTGCCTACTCTGTGCTCTATCTCTTCCTGCTGTTTGCCGCGCTTCTCGTTGAGCATGGCTTTGGCATTGGCGAGAGCTTGCCTGCGCTCTTTTGGACGGCGTGATGGATGATGCGGACAAGGAACGGCAACGCCGGCAACGGACGCGGTCAAAGGCCATCGGCTGGCTGCTTTTCGCGCTCGTGGTGCTGTTCTTCCTTGTCACGATGGTACGGCTCGGCGGCAACGTCGTCGACCGGCCTCTTTGAGAAGGTTTGACGAGATGGATGGCCGGAGCGGAAGACAGGGGCAAAGACGCCATAATCTGGTGGCCCTTTCGCTTGCCGGTCTCGTTGCGGCGATGGTGGGTCTATCCTTCGCTGCCGTACCGCTCTACCAGATGTTCTGTCAGGTGACGGGTTATGGTGGCACCCCGCAGCGGGTCCAGCAGGCTTCCGACCGCGTTCTCGATCGCACCGTGCGCATCCGCTTCGATGCCAATGTCGCGCCTGGGCTGCCTTGGAATTTCAAGCCGGTCGAGCGGGTGATCGAGGTCAAGCTCGGGGAGACTGCGCTGACTTTCTTCAAGGCAACCAACGACGGCAAAGAGCAGGTGACGGGAACCGCAGGCTTCAATGTCTCGCCCGAAATCACCGGCAGCTATTTCAAAAAGATCGAATGCTTCTGCTTCCAGGAGCAGACGCTTGCGCCCGGCGCGAGCATAGAGATGCCAGTAACATTCTTCGTCGACCCCGCGTTGGCCGAGGACGAAGACACCAAGAACATCGCGGAAATCACCTTGTCGTACACGTTTTATCGGACCGACAAGGAGGCCGGCGTTGCGGCCGCGCAAGGCGGCGCCAAGTCGGGATCTTAATCAGGACCCAAGCTGGAGACTGGGGAACAAGGGGAAGAAAAAATGGCCCACGCCGAGGCTAAGCAACACGACTATCATCTCGTCAATCCGAGTCCCTGGCCGGCGGTTGGATCGCTCGGTGCCTTTGTGCTCGCGATCGGCACGTTGCTCTATTTCATGTCGAAGAAGTCTGGCGATCCCCAGCTCTGGTACGTCATGCCGGGCCTCGCGCTCGTGATCTTCACGATGTTCGGGTGGTGGCGCGATGTGATCCGCGAGGCGCATGAGGGCTACGAGACGCCAGTCGTGCAGATGCATCTGCGCTACGGGATGATCCTCTTCATCGCCTCCGAGGTCATGTTTTTCGTGGCCTGGTTCTGGGCTTATTTCGACGCTGCGCTCTATCCGCAGGATGCGGTTACCTATGCGCGCACGCAGGTGCTCGGCGGTCAGTGGCCGCCCGTGCCAAGCGTAGAGGCAAACGTTCCGGGCCTTGGCGACTTCGCCCACACCTTCAACCCGTGGGGCCTGCCCCTCGTCAATACGCTCATCCTGCTGCTCTCAGGTACAACGGTGACGTGGGCGCACCACTCTCTTCTCGAGAACAACCGCCGCGGCCTGATCATGGGTCTCGCCTGCACGATCGTTCTCGGCGTCTTCTTCAGTGCGCTGCAGGCCTTCGAGTACATGCATGCCGGCTTCGGCTTCGCGAACCACATCTACGGTTCGGTCTTCTTCATGGCGACGGGCTTCCATGGCTTCCATGTCATCGTCGGCACCATCTTCCTGACGGTGTGCCTCTTTAGAGCCATGCAAGGCGACTTCACCCCGAAGCAGCATTTCGGCTTCGAGGCCGCCGCCTGGTACTGGCATTTTGTCGACGTGGTCTGGCTGTTCCTGTTTACCTGCATCTATGTGTGGGGAGCGGGCAGCAACTACCCGGCGCATTAGCCGGAAGTCGGCAATGTTTTTTTTGGGGGGCGGTCGAGTGCCGCCCCCTTTTGCTTTTAGGCTGGACTGTCATGATACAGATGCAGAGTCCGCAGCGCGCGCATGGGATGGGGTTCATTCTCCTTGCCGGGATTCTTGGGCGCTGCCCCGCCTGTGGCGAGGGTAAGCTTTACTCCGGCTTCCTCACGGTCGCGCCGCGGTGTGACGTCTGCGGGCTCGATTACGATTTCGCCGATTCCGGCGACGGCCCGGCAGTGTTCGTCATTCTCATCACCGGCTTTCTCGTCGTCGGCGGCGCCCTTATCGTCGAAGTGCTCTACTCGCCGCCTTATTGGCTTTACGCCATCGTGCTCGGCCCCATCTCGATCCTCTTGCCCTTGCTGTTGCTGCGCTCCTTCAAGGGCGTGCTGATTGCGCTGCAGTACAAGCACAAGGCCGAAGAGGGCAAACTCATCTCGGACTAGGAAGGATGCCATGACGCGCAGAGGTCTCGTGCCGCTGACGGCATTCACGCTCGTCGCCGTTGTGCTCCTTGCGGGTCTGGGGTTCTGGCAGCTCAACCGTTTGGAGTGGAAGGAAGGGCTGATCGCCCGCATCGAGGCCCGCACCAAGGCCAAGCCCATCAGTCTCGACAAAGCCGTCACCCTTGCGAAGGAGGGCCGCAATGTCAGCTATTACCGGGTCGAGGTCGAAGGCCGCTATCACCACGAAAGAGAGCGCTATCTCTATTCGATCAGTGACGGGCAGCCGGGCTGGCATGTCATTACTCCGCTCGAGACCGTTGACGGCGACATGGTCCTTGTCGACCGGGGCTTCGTCCCGGAGGAGTTCAAGGACCCGTCAGCGCGTAAGGCCGGACAGCCGGAAGAGGTCGTCACCGTCGTCGGCCTCGTGCGGCCGCCCGAAGCCGAGACCCTATTTTCCCCGGACAACGAGCCGGGGGCGAACCGCTGGTTCTGGCGGGATCTCTCCGGCATGGCGCGCTCCATGTTTCCTAAGCGCATCGTCGACCAACTCGCGCCCTTCTACCTGGAACTGGAGGCGAACGATGTGCCCGGCGGCTGGCCAAAGGGGGGACAGACGCGCCTGGAGATCACCAACAACCATTTGCAATACGCCGTGACGTGGTTCGGCCTCGCAGCCGCCCTGGTGGTGATTTACCTTGTGTTCGTTCGTGGCGTTTACCGCGAGACCCGGCCCGAGCAGGGGCCGCCGGTTGCCGGAGACCGATCACGGCGCTAGGTTCGGTTCGAAGTTTCCCTTAACCCCCAAGGGTCTGCCGGTGAAATATCTCTCCACGCGCGGCGAGGCGCAGGCGCACACCTTTGAAGGCGTGCTGCTCGCAGGCCTGGCCCGGGACGGCGGGCTCTACGTGCCGGAGACCTGGCCGTCGCTGGACCGTGCCGCAATCGCAGGCCTGGAAGGCCTCGACTATGCGGACGCCGCCTATCGCGTCATGGCGCCCTTCCTGGAGGGCGACCCTTGCCTTGCCGATCTCAGGCAGGCGCTGGAGGAGGCCTATGACGGCTTCCACCATCCCGCCGTCGCGCCGTTACGCCAGATCGGATCGAATCTTTGGATTCTGGAGCTGTTTCACGGTCCCACGCTGGCATTCAAGGACCTCGCCATGCAGGTGGTCGCCCGCCTCATGAACCGGGCGCTCCTGCGCCGGGGGGTGCATGCAACCGTGATCGGGGCCACCTCCGGAGATACGGGCGCCGCCGCCATCGAGGCGTTTCGCGGTCTGGAGGCGATCGACGTCTTCATCCTCCATCCCAAGGGGCGCATCAGCGACGTCCAACGCCGGCAGATGACGACCGCCACGGAGCCGAATGTCCATAACGTCGCGGTCGAGGGGAATTTCGACGACTGCCAGTCGATCGTGAAAGCGATGTTCTCCGATCCCGCCTTGCGCGATCGCCTCGACCTGACCGGCATCAACTCCATCAACTGGGCCAGAATCCTCGCCCAGGTGGTCTATTACTTCACCGCCGGCGTGGCCCTCGGCGCCCCGTTCCGGGACGTGTCCTTCACCGTGCCCACTGGAAATTTCGGTGATATTTTCGCAGGTTACGTGGCGGCGCGGATGGGCCTTCCGGTCAAACGCCTCGTTATCGCCACGAACCTCAATGACAGTCTGACCCGCGCCTTTGCGACGGGGATTTTCGAGCCGCGAAGCGTCGTCGCCACCTCAAGCCCGGCCATGGACATTCAGCTTGCGAGCAATTTCGAGCGCCTGCTGTTTGAACTTTCCGGCCGCCAGCCCGAGCGGGTGAGGGGACTGATGGACGAGCTGCGTCAGGCCGGGTCCTTCCGCCTCGACGACCAGGAATTGGACGGCTTGCGCGGGCTGTTTTCGGCGCACGCCGTCGGCGAACACGAGACGGAGATGACCATCCGCGGCCTTTGCGACGAAACCGGCATTGTCGCCGACCCCCACACCGCGGTCGGCATCGCCGCGGCGCGCGCCGAGCAGACCGCGCCTGGCACGCCCATGATTGTTCTCTCAACCGCCCATCCGGCCAAGTTTCCGGAAGCGGTGGAGCGTGCGTCGGGCCGCGTGCCGGAACAGCCCGAGCGCTTGCGCTTGCGCCTGGGTCAGCACGAGCGCTGCACGACGCTTCCCAATGATTTCAAAGCGGTCGCGGATTTCGTTTGCGCCCATAGCCGTGCGCCTGGCGCTACCGCCTTTGGCCATAACCGGCAGCCCGCGGTGGCCGGTAGCGGAGTTGGCGCGTGAGCGTGGAAGTTTCCCGCCTTTCGAACGGCCTCACCGTGGTCACCCACGCCATGGCCGAGGTCGAGACGGTCTCCCTTGGTCTTTGGATCGGAGCGGGCAGCCGCAGCGAGGCCGAATTCGAGCATGGCGTCGCGCATTTTCTCGAACACATGGCCTTCAAGGGAACGGCGCGCCGCAGCGCCCGCGACATCGCCGAGGAGATCGAGGCGGTTGGCGGCGATCTCAATGCCGCAACCGGGCTCGACTCCACGGCTTATTACGCCCGCGTCATGCGCAAGGATCTGGGGCTCGCGCTCGATCTCTTGAGCGACATCCTCCTCAACCCGCGCTTCGATCCTGAGGAACTGGAACGCGAGCGCGACGTGATCCTGCAGGAGATCGCGTCCTCGATCGATTCGCCCGAAGACACCGTCTTCGAGCTTGCCCAGGAGGCGGCCTATCCGGACCAGCCCGTCGGCCGCCCGATCCTCGGCACCGCTGCGAGCGTCGGCCTGTTCCAGCGCGATCATCTCGGAAGCTATCTCGCGGCCCAGTACCGCGCGCCGAGTATGGTGCTTGCGGCCGCCGGCGCCGTCGATCACGCGGCACTGCTCGCGGAAGCCGAGCATCGCCTTGCATCCCTCAGCACCGAGACGCCGGCACCGCACTCCGAAGCCCGCTATGGCGGCGGGGTGCGCCGGTCCGAACGACCGTTCGAGCAGACCCACCTCGTGCTTGGCTTCGAAGCGCCGCCTTATCGCCATGCGGATTACTTCGCAGCCCAGGTGATGGCCGGAGCGCTCGGCGGCGGCATGTCCTCGCGCCTCTTCCAGGAAGTGCGTGAGCGTCGCGGGCTCTGCTACACGATATATGCGTTTTCCTCGGGCCTCATCGACAGCGGCATGTTCGCCGTTTACGCAGCGACCGGGCCCGACCGCGCCGACAACCTCCTTGCCGTGATCCACGACGAGTTGCACCGCGCGGCGGACACCGGCTTCACCGAAAGCGAGATCGACCGCGTCAAGGCGCAGCTCAAGATGAGCCTGCTGCAAGGGCTGGAAAGCTCCGGCGCACGCGCGGAACAGCTTGCGCGCCAGATCCTGATCCACGGCCGCCCGCTGCCGACCGAGGAGCTAATCGAGAGGGTGGAGGCCGTTAAGCCTTCCGACGTGCAGAGCTTGGTCATGAGCCTGCTTTCGTCTCCACTCAGCCTTGCCACAGTTGGACCTATACTTAATGTTGCAAGATTCGACGCCGTGGCGGCAAAATTCGCTATGGCGTCGAGTGAGGCGGCTTAGAGAGCGCAAGAGCCATGGCGTTGTTGCGAGCTGCGTCCTCGAGCGACCTCGGACCGATCATCGAGTCCGAGCGGGTCGTGCTGCGCACGCCGCAGATGGCTGACTTTCCCGAATGGGCGGAGCTGCGCGCCGCCAGCCGCGACTTTCTCACGCCCTGGGAGCCCGTCTGGTCTCCTGACGAGCTGAGCCGCGCTTCATTCCGGCGGCGGATCCGGCATTACCTCCGCGATCTCCGCGAAGATGTCGGCTATGCGCTTTTCGTCTTCGCCAAGGATTCCGATGCGCTCGTCGGCGGCATGACGCTTTGCAACGTGCGCCGCGGCGTCACGCAATCCTGCACTTTGGGCTACTGGATCGGCGCGGCCTACGCCCGCCAGGGCTACATGACGTCGGCGGTGAGCGCCGTTGCCCCCTTCGTGTTCGATTCGCTCGAGCTCCACCGCATCGAAGCTGCCTGCATACCCGGCAACATTGCGTCGGTACGGCTGTTGGAGCGAACCGGATTCACGCGGGAGGGGCTCGCCCGCCGTTACTTAAGGATCAACGGCCTCTGGCAAGACCATCTTCTTTACGCGCTCTTGGACAGCGATGCGCGGCCTTGAGAAAAACGCAAGCCGACGCTGACAACCGGTTGGGAAGGACGCGAGTGGACGCCTCGACACGAGGTGAGAGGACGCGACGCCGCGAGGGCCTCAGCCGGCCGGCGCTGGCGCTTGCCTATGCCCTCGCCTTCGTCGTCGGCCTCGCCTTGCTGCAAGTTGGCGGCGCCTATGCGCTCGACGCGATCCAGGTGAAGCCCGATCAGGACAAGCTCGACATCACCGCCCTCGGCGAGCTCTACGAGAGCCGCGGTGACCGGCTGCAGATCGAGACCGCACCCGGGCCGGACGGCTTCGTGGGCCGCATGGCGGTGCAGGCCTCCACGCCTGGGACCAATCCTGGCTGGCTCGTCTTCGCCCTCACCAATCCGACGCCGGAGCGGATCGTGCGCTGGCTCGTGGCGCCGCGCTACACCCTCGCCAACTCCAGGGTGTTCTGGCCGGAACTCGACTCCGGGCGCATCTCGGCGGTGACACCATCCCTCGGCTTCCGCCCGGAGCGCCTCAAGAGCGACCGCGCCGACATGTTCCGCATCAACCTCGAGCCGGGCCAGACCGTGACCTTCGCCGCAGAGATGAGCTCGCCGCAAATCCCGCGTCTCAGTCTTTGGGATCCGAATCTCTATCAGGCGAAACAGCAGGACCGGATGCTCTTCAACGGCGTCCTGCTCGGCATCACCGGTCTCCTCGCCATCTTCCTCACGGCGATTTTTGCCGCCAACCATCGCGCCATATTTCCCGCCACGGCTCTCGTTGCCTGGGCGGCACTGATTTATTTCTGCGTTGATTTCGGCTTCTGGAACAAGCTGTTCCCGGTCGGCTGGGAGCGCAATGCGCTTTATCGCGCCGCAGCCGAAGCGGGGCTGGCGGCGAGCCTCGTGCTCTTCCTTTATACGTTTCTGCGCATCGGCCTTTGGCATGGCTGGATCCGCACGCTGTTCTGGGGCTGGATTGCGGCGCAGTTCGCCCTCGTCGTGCTCGCGGTCATCGATCCGCGCCTTGCCGCGGGGCTTGCGCGTGCCTCCACCCTTGTGATCGCGAGCCTCGGCACCGGGCTTATTGCGTTCTTGGCCATTCGCGGCCAGGACCGTGCGCTGTCTCTCATACCAACCTGGATGCTCCTCATCGTCTGGCTGTTCGGCGCCGCGATGATCGTGCTCGGCAAGCTTTCCGGCGACATCGTCGTCTCGGGCCTCATTGCAGGGCTCGTGCTGATCCTCGTGCTGCTCGGCTTCACCGTGACGCAATTCGCGTTCCGGTCCGCCGCGGTCCCGGCGCAACTCGCCTCGCCGGGCCAGGCGCAAATGAAATCGCTTGCTGTCGACGGTTCCGGCTCCCACGTCTTCCAATGGACCGCGGCCAAGGACCAGATCAATATCGGCAGCGAGGTCGAGGCCGAGCTTTCGCTTGCTCCCGACAGCCTGAATACCGGAACGGAGCAATTCCTCCAGCATATGCATCCTGCCGACCGGGAGCGCTTCCGGCTGATGCTGTGGTCGTTACAGGAGAAGCGCGGCGGCGACCTTCAGATCGATTATCGCCTCCGTCACCACGACGGGAGCTATCATTGGTACGAGTTGCGGGCGCATGCCCCCGAGACCGACAACGCGCGCCTGCTACGCTGCGTCGGCCTCTTGCGCGACGTGACCAATCTCAAGCGCTCCCATGAGCGGCTCATGCACGATGCCGTGCATGACAGTCTAACCGGGTTGCCCAATCGCGAGCTTTTCATGGATCGCGCCCAGGGCGCGATTACCCGCGTGCGGGAAGGGCAGGGCAACCGCCCGACCGTGCTCTTCATCGACATCGACCGTTTCAAGAACGTGAACCAGAGCTTTGGGCTCGCCATCGGCGACAGCATGCTCCTGACCCTGGCGCGCCGTCTCGGCCGTCATCTCAATCCGCAGGATACGCTCGCGCGCGTCGGTGGCGATCAGTTCGCGATCCTCGTCATCTCCGAGGCCGATCCGCGCAACGTTGCGATGCTGGCGGAGCGCGTGCGCCGGGCGCTGCGCACGCCCATGAAGATCAATGCGAACGAGATCGTTCTCACCGCTTCGATCGGCATCGTCGTCTTCGACGGCGAGCAGGCGACCGCACAGGATCTTTTGCGCGAAGGCGAGATCGCCATGTTGCGCGCAAAGCGCGCAGGCGCCGACCGCATCGACATCTTCGACCCGTCCATGCGTGGCGAGGACGATGCGCGACTGCCGCTGGAAAGCGATCTCCGCCGCGCCATCGAGCGGCAGCAAATCGCGATCCTGTATCAGCCCATCACCCGGCTTGCGAGCAATCAGCTGGCCGGCTTCGAAGCGTTGCTGCGCTGGGACCATCCGGTTCATGGAAGGCTTGGCGCCGACGATTTCGTCCCCATGGCGGAAGAGACCGGCCTCATCAGCGAGCTCGGCACCTACGTTCTCAACCAGGCGCTCGACCAGGCCGCTCGCTGGCACAAGCTCCTGCCGCGCGATCGGGACCCGCTTTTTGTCAGCGTGAACGTCTCGAGCCGCCAGCTCTTCCGTCAGGATCTCGTGCAGGAGATCAAGATGATGCTCGCGCGCGAGGCGGTGCCGAAGGGTGCGCTGAAGCTGGAGATCACGGAATCGCTCGTGATGGAGAATCCCGAACGCGCCGTCGAGATTCTGACCTGGCTGAAGTCGTTCGGCGCGAGTCTGGCGCTCGACGATTTCGGCACCGGCTACAGCTCCTTGAGCTATCTGCACCGGTTTCCTTGCGATACCATCAAGATCGACAAGTCACTCGTACGCGACAGCGGCCTCAACGGCTCGACGCCGCTCATCCTCCGCTCCATCATCGCGCTGGCGCATGAGCTCGGTAAAGAAGTGGTCGCCGAGGGCGTCGAGACGGCGGCGGAAGCGGCCTACTTGCGCTCCATCGGCTGCGAGTTCGGGCAAGGTTTCTATTACGGTGAGCCGATGCCGGCCAAAGAGGTCGCCAATCTCCTCACCGCGCTTGCCAGCCATCGCAAGCGGCAGATACGCGAGCGGGCGAGGGCGCCTGTCGCGGAGCAGGGGATGGAAGTTGGCGCCAATGGCGACCTTGCCAACCCCGCGCCGCAGCCCTCTTAGGCGTGGCCCGCATCGTTGACGAGGCGGACGGGATCGATGCCGATCTTGCCAAGCGCGCGCGTATATTTGCGGTCCACGTGGGGATCGAAAATGAGTTCCATATCGGCGGGGCAGTGCAGCCAGCCGTTGGCCTGAATCTCGTTCTCAAGCTGCCCCGGCGCCCAGCCCGCATAGCCGAGCGCTAGCAGCGCTTTGTCCGGTCCGCTTCCCTTGGCGATGTCGCGCAGGATGTCGATCGTTGCCGTTAGGCAGACGCTTTCGTCGATCGGCAACGTGCTGTCAGCTTTGTAGTAGTCCGCACTATGCAGGACGAATCCGCGTCCCACCTCAACCGGGCCGCCGAGATAGACCGACATTGCGTCGACGGTGGAAGGCAGGCTGATGCGTTCCGCTTCCGGCACGATGTTCAACTGCTCCAGGAGCTCTGTGAAATCGATATTGGGCGCGCGATGGTTGATAATGATGCCCATCGCGCCCTCGGGCGAATGCGCGCACATGTAAATCACTGAGCGTGCGAAGCGGGGATCGCCCATCGCCGGCATGGCGATCAGAAGTTGACCGTCGAGATAGCCTTCACGTTGGCTATCTAATTCCTTTTCGAGCCGAGCCATGAGTTAAGACTACAACAGTGGCACATAATGGAAAGAGGCAAGCGCCTATTAACGCGCGATGGGGCATTTTCGTCGCAAGTCTCTCACGAAAGAGTGAGATTTCTTTGCACCTCCCCGCGGTCGCGCCGGCGCGGCCTTGCCGCTAGAGTTGCGCTGGAAGCGAGAGGAGCGGAATTTCCGCATGAATGATTCGCCACATTTGCTGTTGTCACGATTGACCGGCTTCTTGCTTGCTTTGCTCGCCTGCAGCGGTTCTGCGGCCGCGACTGATGCGACGGCTTGGTCGGAAGGCGAGTACTCGCAAGTGCGCCTCGTCGGCGGCGGCCCGCAACCCGACACGCCCGCACTGCTCGCGGGCGTCGAAATCCGTATGGATGAGGGTTGGAAGACCTATTGGCGCAACCCGGGCGATTCCGGCGTTCCGCCTTCTTTCGACTGGTCCGGCTCCACGAACCTCAAAAAGGCGGAGGTCCTCTATCCGGCCCCGCACCGTTTTAGCGAAGCGGGCGGCACGGCAATCGGTTATAGCGGCGATGTTATATTTCCGGTCAAGATCACGCCGGAGCGCGAGGGCGAGCCCGTGCAGCTGAAGCTCGCGATGGAATACGGAATCTGCAAGACCTTGTGCGTTCCGAACCAAGCAGAGCTCACGCTGACATTGCCGGCGAATGCGAGCACGGCGCAGGCGAGCGATTCCCATCTGACCCATTTTATGGATCGCGTGCCGCGGCCTGCAGACACTGGAGCACTTCCGGCATTGCGCGCGGTCGATGCCAAGCTCGATGGCAAGCGTCCTGAAATCTTGCTGGATATCGAGTTTCCGGCCTTCGCCAAGGGCGCCGATGTTTTCATCGACGGCGGCGATGCCTTCGTTCCCGTGCCGACACCGGTCGGCAAGGCCTCGGGCGGCGCGCAACGCTACGAAGTCGTCTTCGCATCGCAGGCCGAGGCAGACCGGATCAAGGGCAAGCCCTTGAGGGTGACGCTCGTCACTGATAACGGGTCGCGGGAAGCGAACATAACCGTCGAATAGCAAAGGGAGAAACGACCATGACCATCGGCATCGGCGACAGCCTGCCCGACGCGACCTTCAGGGTGTTGACCGACGAAGGGATCATTGGAAAAACCACGTCCGAACTGTTCGCCGGAAAGAAGGTCGTGCTTTTTGCCGTGCCGGGCGCATTCACGCCGACCTGCCACCTGAAGCATTTACCGGGCTTCATTGAAAACGCGGACGCTTTCAGGAACAAGGGTGTCGACACCGTAGCCTGCGTGGCCGTGAACGATCCCTTCGTCCTCGACACCTGGTCCGAGGCCACGGGCGGCAAGGACAAGGTCATGTTCCTTTCCGACGGCAACGCCGAGTTCACCAAGGCGATCGGCATGGATTTCGACGGCAGCGGCATCGGCCTCGGCACCCGCTCGAAGCGCTATGCCATGCTCGTCGAGGATGGCGTCGTGAAGGCGCTGAATACCGAGGAATCGCCGGGAGTCGCCGAGGTCAGCACCGCCGAGGAGCTGATGAAGGCGCTCTAACGGATCTAACCGCGGCGGCGGGCGCCAAGGAAGGGCGCCATGCCTTCGCGCGCAAGCTCGTCGGCGCGTTCGTTGTCGTCGTGGCCGTGATGGCCTTTGACCCAGTGCCAGCGGACCTGATGCGGCGCGGCCGCCTCCTGCAAGCGCTGCCACAACTCGGCATTCATCACCGGCTTTCTAGCCGCCGTGCGCCAGCCATTGCTGGTCCACTTCTTGATCCACTCTGTGATGCCGCCGCGCAGATAGTTCGAGTCTGTATAAAGATCGACATCCGACGGCATCTTCAGCGCGGCGAGCGCCTCGATGGCCGCGGTCAGCTCCATGCGGTTGTTCGTCGTCTGCGGCTCGCCACCCTTCAGCTCTTTGCGATGTCCACCGGACTCCAAGATTGCGCCCCAGCCACCAGGGCCGGGATTGCCGGAGCAGGCCCCGTCGGTATGGATCACTACTTTTGGCATTGCCGCCATCAATGCTCCCCGATCCCATATTCACGGTAGGATTTCACTCCGCGGTGGAAGCGAAGCTTCCGCAGATATTCGTTCGGGTCCTTCTGCTTTACGAGCGCGCCGGCGTCGGTGTTCACCCAGTCATAGGACCGCGTGAGCAAGAAGCGCATGGCAGCGCCGCGGGCAAGAAGCGGCAGCTTGTCCAACTCCGCCGCAGTCAGCTTTCGCTCCTTCTCGTAGTTCTCGAGCAGCGCCCTTGCCTTCGTGATGTTGAAGCTGCCGTCCGGCTCGAAGCACCAGGCATTGAGGCAGACCGCCACGTCGTAAGCGAGCATGTCGTTGCAGGCGAAATAGAAGTCGATCAAGCCGGAGAGCCGTTCGCCGAGAAAGAAGACATTGTCGGGAAAGAGATCCGCGTGAATGACACCGAGTGGCAGATCGGCCGGCCATTGCGCGCCAAGCTCGGCGAGCTCGCCCTCGATCTCGGCCTTGAGGCCTGGAATGATGCCGTCAGCTTTATCCCTGATGGCATCGAACAGACCGACCCAGCCTCGCAGCGACAGGCTGTTGGCGCGATGCATGGGGAAGTCGCTGCCGGCGATATGGAATTGCGCCAGCGCGCGTCCCAAGCCGGCGCAATGTTCGATGCTGGGCTTCCGCACCCAGACGCCTTCGAGGAAGGTGATGAGAGCGGCGGGGCGCCCCGCCAGTTCCTTCAGCGCCTGACCTTCGCGGTCGCGCACGGGCAGGGGGCAGCTGATCCCGCGATCGGCGAGATGCTCCATCAAGCTCAGAAAGTAAGGCAGGTCCTGTGGCGCGACCCGCTTCTCGTAGAGCGTGAGGATGTAGCGGCCAGCCTCGGTGTGGACGAGATAGTTGGAGTTCTCGACCCCCTCGGCAATGCCCTTGAAGGAGGTCAGCTCGCCGATCGCATAGCTTGCGATGAAGGCGTCAAGCTCCTCGTCGGAGACGTCGGTGTAAACGGCCATCTAAGCAGCCGGCGCCTCTCTGAGCTCGCGGGGCAGTTTGAACGCGATGTCCTCCGAGGCGGTCGTCACGGTCTCGACCGTGACGGCGAAGCGCGCGCGGAAGGCATCGATGATCTCGTCCACCAAAACCTCTGGCGCGGACGCACCGGCGGTGACGCCGAGGCTGCGGATGCCGTCGAAGACGCTCCAATCGATATCCGAAGCGCGGCCGATGAGCATGGCGCGCGGGCAGCCTGAGCGTTCCGCGACCTCGACCAGCCGCAAGGAGTTCGAGCTGTTCGGCGACCCCACCACGATCAGGCGCTCGCAGCGCGGCGCGACCTCCTTGACCGCGTCCTGACGGTTCGTCGTGGCGTAGCAGATGTCGTCCTTGCGCGGGCCGACCATAAGCGGGAAGCGCTGCCTCAGCACCGTAACGATATCCCTCGTGTCGTCGACCGAAAGCGTGGTCTGGGTAATATAGGCGAGTCGCTCCGCGTTGCGCGGGCTAAAGCTGCGCGCGTCTTCCACCGTTTCGATGAGGCGCACCGCGCCCGCCGGCAGTTGCCCGGTGGTGCCGACCACCTCAGGGTGCCCGGCATGGCCGATCAAGAGAACCTCGCGTCCCTGTTCATAGTGGCGCTCGGCCTCGACATGCACTTTGGAGACGAGAGGGCAGGTTGCATCGAGATAGAACATGCGCCGGAACCGTGCCGCCTCGGGGACGGATTTCGGCACGCCATGGGCGGAGAAGATGACCGGCGCGGCCGTGTCGGGGATCTCGTCCAACTCTTCAACGAAGACGGCGCCTTTCGCGCTGAGGCTCTCCACCACATAGCGATTATGTACGATCTCATGCCGGACATAGACCGGCGCCCCGTACTTCTCGAGCGCCAGTTCGACGATTTGGATGGCGCGATCCACGCCCGCGCAGAAGCCCCGCGGCGCGGCAAGATAGACCGTGAGGGCGGGCCGGCCCCCACCGTTAAACATGGCTTTTATGCCGCTCATGAGCGCCCCGATTTCGGCAGTTTCTCGCGCAAGAAATAGGGCATGTCAGGGCCTTGTCGCCATTTCGCGGGACGGTTAGGGTTCCGCGTTGCCGCAAAATAGCAGCATCGCCACCGCCTGATCGGCTCTTTCGAGGGATATCAGGCGTCGAGACCGGATGTGTCAAGCCGAGGACGGGGTCAAGTTGCGTCGCTTCCTGCTCCAGTCACGTCGATATCGCTTGGCCGGCATGCTCCTCATGCCGCTCGCGCTTTCCGCTTGCGCCGCGAACCCCTTCGGGTCGAGCAGCAAGGAGGAGCTCGCGCCTGCGACGCCGGCCTCCGAGCGCATCCTCGATCCAAAGGCGGAGAACGCCGATCCGGCGCTTGGCCCGAGCGGGGCCAATTGCCCGCAGATCGTGGCTTGGCCGGACGACCGCCTCCTCACCGTCTATCAGGCCGGCCAGGTGGGGGACGCCCTCGCCATCAGGCATCGTGGCGAGATCACGAAGATGTCACGCGAATGCACGCTCTATGGCGACCGGGTGATTGTGAAATACGG
>DASQLK010000009.1:0-16573 GCA_035630055.1 Methyloceanibacter sp.
CGCGGCGCGCGCTCCTTCGCGCTCGTGGCCGACGCGACCGTGGCGCTGCTCGGCGGCGGCCTCAAAGTACGGCAGAAGATCACCGGCCGCATGGCCGACGCGCTCGCGGAGCTGTACCTCCTCTCCGCGGTGCTGAAGCGCTACGAGGATGACGGCGCGCCGCGCGACGACCTCAAGCTCGTCGACTATTGCGCGCGGAACTGCCTCTACCGCTTCGATCAGGCGCTTATCGGCGTGCTCGCGAACTTTCCGATGCGCTGGGCTGCGTGGCTCTTATACCCGCTCGTGTTTCCGCTCGGCGTGTGGCGCCGCCCGGCATCCGACCTGGCCGGCAAAGAGATTGCGCGCGCGGCTCTGCAGCCCGGCATCTATCGCGACCGTCTCACCCGCGACATTTTCATCTCCAACGATCCGGCCGACCGGCTCGGGCTGCTCGAATTCGCTTTGGAGAAGGCGGTGGCCGCCGAGGAGGCGGACCGCAAGCTCGAGCGGGCGATCCGGAAGGGCGAGGTGCGGCGCTATCATAACAACGACTGGATCGGCGAGGCCGAGGCGAAGGGCGTGCTGACCGAGGATGAGGCAAGACGCCTTGCGGAGCTGCGCGACCTCGTCGCCCGCGTGATCGCGGTGGACGACTTCGCGCCGGACGAGATCAGGCGCGCCGAGAAGACAAGTAGTGCGGCCGGCACGACAAGCCGCGCGGAACATCTGGCTGCGGAATAGGGATCCATGCCGACATCATTGCCGACCTTGCACGACTGGCGCTTTTCCATCGACTACGAAGGCATCGCGTGGGCCGTCTTCGACCGCCAGGGCGAGAGCATGAACTCGCTCGGGCGAAGGCCGACCGAAGAGCTTGGCGAGATCGTGAAAGCGGTCGAGGACGCCTCGATCCGTGGCGAGGTAAAGGGCCTCGTGCTCATGAGCGCGAAGGAATCGAGCTTCATCGCCGGCGCCGATATCCGCGAGTTCGAGGACTTCAACACCGAGGCGAAGGTCAAGGAGGTCGTCGGCCAGACCTTGGAGCTGATCGACCGGATTGATCGACTTCCAGTAATCGTGGTCGCCGCCATCCACGGCTATTGCCTCGGCGGCGGGCTCGAGCTTGCGCTCGCCTGCGACTACCGCATCGCCGACCGGGAGGAGGGCACGCGGCTCGGCTTCCCCGAAGTGAAGCTCGGCATCTTCCCCGGCCTGAACGGCACGGTCCGGGCCATCGCGGCTGCCGGCCCGATGGATGCCATGACCGCGATGCTGACGGGACGGATGCTGCGGCCGAATGCGGCGCGCGCGATGGGCCTGATCGATCAGGTCGTGGCGAGCCGGCATAATCTGCGCTGGGCCGCGCGCAAGGCCGTGTTGCAGAAGCGCACATCCAAGGGCGCGCCGTGGTGGAAGAAGCTAATGCTGAAGGAGCCCGTGCGCGGGCTGCTCGCAAAGCAGATGCGCACCAAGACGGCGGCCAAGGTGCGCGAGGAGCATTACCCCGCGCCGTTCCGCCTGATCGATCTCTTCGAGCGCTACGGCGACGATCCGGCGGCGATGCGCAAGGCCGAGACCGAGATGTTCGCGCCCCTGATGGCGAGCGAGACCGCGCGCAATCTCCGCCGCGTCTTCCGCCTGTCGGAGATGCTGAAGGACGAGGCGCCGAAGGACGGATTCAAGCCGATGCGCGTGCATGTAATCGGCGCCGGCACCATGGGCGGCGACATCGCCGCCTGGTGCGTCGTCTGCGGCATGCAGGCGAGCCTGCAGGATCTCGACGAAAACCAGTTGAAAAAGGCGCTTGGCCGCGCCAAAAGCCTGTTCAAGCGCAAGCTGCGCGGCAAGCCCGCGATCGATGCGGCCGTGGCGCGCCTCATCGCCGACCCCGACGGCAGGCATATTAAGCATGCCGACGTGATCATCGAGGCGATCGTGGAGCGCCTCGACGTGAAGCAGGCCCTGTTCCGCGATCTCGAGACCAGGATCAAGCCCGGCGCCGTCCTTGCCACCAACACCTCTTCGCTCAGCCTTGAAGATATTGCCGCGCCGCTCGCCGACCCGGGCCGGCTCGTCGGCCTGCACTTCTTCAATCCGGTCGCGCAGCTGCCCCTGGTCGAGGTCGTGCGCGGCGCTGCGACCCGCGAGAGTGAGGTGAAAAAGGCGGCAGCCTTCGTCACCGCGATCCAGAAGCTGCCCTTGGTGGTCAAGAGCTGCCCCGGCTTCCTCGTCAATCGCGTGCTCGCGCCTTACATGATGGCCGCGGTGCGGAAGCTCGCCGATGGCACGCCGCGCGACAAGATCGATCAGGCCGCGCTCAAATTCGGCATGCCGATGGGCCCGCTCGAGCTCATGGACCTTGTCGGCCTCGACATTGCCAATGCCGTCGGCGAGAAGCTGGGCGGCGGCGCGGCGCCCTCCGACAATCCGCTGTCGCGTCTCGTCGCCGAAGGCAAGCTTGGCAAGAAGACCGGCGAAGGATTTTACGTCTGGGAGAAGGGCAAGCCGCAGCGCGCTGCCGGTGACTATGACCAGGCCGAGCTTGCGGCGCTCGGCCGCGCGCTCGTGAAGCCCATGGTAGACGAATGCGAGCGCGCGCTGGCCGACGGTATCGTCGCCAATGCGGATCATGTCGATGCGGGCGTGATCTTCGGCACGGGCTTTGCGCCGTTCCGCGGCGGCCCGCTCAATTACCGCCGCACGCAGGAACATGACACAGCCGGGACCGCGGTCGCGGCATAACTTGGAACAACGGGGCTGAGAACCATGGCTGAAGGATTGCGGCGGGTGGCTGTGCTGGGTGGGGTACGCATCCCCTTTTGCCGCTCGCACACGTCCTATGCCGAGCTTTCCAATCTCGACATGCTGACCGCCGCCCTCGGCGGCCTCGTCGAGCAGTATGGGCTCGAAGGCAAGCATGTCGGCGAGGTGGTGGGCGGCGCTGTCGTCACCCATGCCAAGGATTGGAACCTCGCCCGCGAGGCTGTGATCGGCTCCAAGTTGAGCCCGACCACGCCCGCGATCACGATGATGCAGGCCTGCGGCACGAGCCTGCAAGGCGCGCTGGGCCTCGCCGCCAAGATTGCCACCGGCCAGATCGAGAGCGGCATCGCCATGGGCTCCGACACGACGAGCGACGCGCCGGTCGTGTTCAAGCGGAGCTTTGCCCAGCGCCTGGTGAAGCTGTCGCGCGCGCGCAGCCTGGGCGAACGGGTCGGCGCCTTCAAAGGCTTCGCACCCGCCGAGCTTGCCCCGCTGCCGCCAAGCACAAGCGAGCCCCGCACCGGCCTCAGCATGGGCGAGCACTGCGAGCTGATGGCGAAGGAATGGGGCATCAGCCGCGAGGACCAGGACCTTCTCGCCTTTGAAAGCCACAAGAAGGCGGCCGCCGCCTATGACGAAGGCTTCATGGACGACCTCGTCGTCCCGTGCGCCGGCGTCTTCCGCGACAATAATATCCGCGAGGACATTTCTCTTGCGAAGCTTGCCGAGCTGAAGCCCGCCTTCGACCGTTCCGGCTTCGGCACCATCACCGCCGGCAACTCCAGCCCGCTCACCGACGGCGCGTCGACCGTTCTCCTCGCCTCCGAGGAGTGGGCCGCCCGCCACGACCTCCCGGTGCTCGCTTTTCTGACGATTGGCCGCACTTCTGCCGTGGATTACGTGCAAGGAGAGGGTCTGTTGATGGCGCCGACCGTAGCCGTGAGCGAACTTCTGAAGGAAACGGGCCTCGCTCTCCAGGATTTCGACTTCTACGAAATCCACGAGGCCTTCGCGGCACAGGTCCTGGCGACGTTAAAGGCTTGGGAATCTGAAGAATATTGCCGGCAACGGCTCGGACGGGACGGGGCGCTAGGGCCGATCGATAGGGCCAAGCTGAACGTAAAGGGGTCTTCAATAGCTTTCGGGCATCCTTTTGCAGCGACCGGAGCGCGAATCACGGCGGCGCTGTCGAAGCTCTTGCATAAGGGCGGTGGCCGGGGTTTGATATCGGTGTGCACGGCTGGCGGCATGGGAGTCGCGGCCATCCTGGAGGGAGCTGGTCCGCGAACGGGCGGCGAAGCCGAAAACAGGATCTAGATCAAGAACCCGACGTCTCGGTTGGGTTATGGACGTAAAAATAAGGGCTCGAAATGCAGCCTAACGGGGATAGGGGGCGTACGAAATTCTGCCGGGGTGTCGTCGACACCTTGGCGCGACCCTGACGGAGGTGCTTATGAAGCATCAAGCCTATACTGCAGCCATGGCCCTCATTGCGGCCGGACTGCTCGCTCCTGTGACTCCGACCGCGGCTGCCGCGGCCGATCCGACCGGCATCTGGATGAAGCCGGATTCGGAGCGCCCGGCGCGCATCGAAGTGAAAAAGTGCGGCGGCACCAAGCTTTGCGCCAAGATCATCTGGCTGGAGAATCCGAAGGACAGTCGCGGCAATCCGCTTCGCGACATTCGCAATTCCAATCCATCTCATCGCGGCCGCACCATCCTCGGCCTGCCGCTTTTCTCAGGCTTTGCACCCTCCGGGCCGAACGCCTGGGCCGGCCAGATCTATAATCCCGAGGACGGCAACACCTATTCAGCCACGCTGACCCTCGTTTCCCACAAGCAGATTACCCTCAAAGGCTGCAAGGCGTTTGGACTGCTGTGCGGACAGAAGACCTGGGTCCGGTCGACGATCCCGGGCAAGGTCGAAGAGCCGGTCGTGACCCCGACCGAGCAGATCGAAGCCAGGGCCGAGCCCACGCCCGCGCCGAAGGCAACCGCCCCCGCGGCAGAGGTTGCAAGCGCGCCCGCGGCGCCCGAGCCAAAGCCGCAAGTGATCCAAGCGGCCGTCTCCGAGGACGAAATCCTGAAGCCAGAGATGCCCGCGACCTATCACGATCATCCGCAGGGCTTTGGCTTCATCACGACCTCCGCTCCGCCCGAGACGGCGCCGCCATTCTCGAGCCAAAGCCCGTCCAGCATGTTCGCCTTCACGAAGGTCCCGGCCGAGCAGCGCGCCCCGGTCACGCAGACAGCCTCATCGACGCCGTCCGGGTCCGTCACTCACGTCTCCACCGCGCCGTCCCGCCCGACGCATGCCGCGCCGCAAGCGACGACCCGGATGCAGACCGCGGCTCAGACGAGCCCGACCGCGCCCGCCGGCAAGCCGAAGCCGACCCTGCGCACGCCGGTGACGGCCTCGGCCGGCGGTACCGCCCCGATCACGCAGCCGGTAGAGGCTGCGCCAGGGGAGGCAATGCCGGATGCGACCCCGGAGGAGATGCAACAGGCAGATGCCGCGGACGCCGAGATGGCTGTCACCGATGCGCGGCCGCTCAGCCGCAGGGAGAGGCGTCTCCTGCGCCGCTCCGGTGGCAGCAATCTGCCCTGGCTCCAGCAATAGCCAACTGAAGACGGCGAGCGTCTGATCGGCGGGCTCTAGGCCTTGCGGCCGTGCGCTTCCGCGCGCAGCTCCTTTTTCGAGAGCTTGCCGATCATGGTCTTCGGCAACTCGTCGCGGAACTCGATCTCGGCCGGGATCTCGAGCTTCGACAGCTTCCCCCTGAGGAAGTGCAGGAGGTCCGCCGCGGTCGCGTCCGTTCCTGCCTTTAGCTTCACGAACGCCTTCGGCGCCTCGCCGCGATAGGGGTCTGGGATGCCGACGACCGTCACCTCCTCCACCGCGCCATGCTCGTACAGCGCATCTTCGATGCGCCGCGGATAAACCTTGAAGCCTGAGGCGTTGATCATGTCCTTGATGCGGTCGACGATGAAGATGTAGCCCTCTTCGTCCATGTAACCGACATCGCCGGTACGGAAGAAACGCCCGACGAACGAGGCTTTCGTATCGTCAGGCTTGTTCCAGTAGCCGGACATCACCTGCGGCCCGGCAATGCAAATCTCGCCGGGCTCGCCGAGCGGCATCTCCCGGGCTGAATCCTCGAGCGACCTGATGCTCATCTCCGTTCCCGGCAGCGGCAGGCCGATCGAGCCCTCCTTGCCATCGAGCAGGGGATTGCAGGTGGCCACCGGAGACGTCTCGCTCAAGCCGTAGCCCTCGACGAGATTGCAGGCGCAGATCGCCTCGAAGCCTCGTTTCACTTCCAGCGGAAGCGCCGCGCCGCCCGAAATGCAGAACTCCAGCGAGCTGAGGTCGAAGTTGGAAATATGCGGGTGGCGAATCATGGCGTTGTAGAGCGTCGGCACGCCCGGCATCATGGTGGGTCTGAGCTTGGCAATCAGCTTCAGCGTGCCGATCAGATCGAATTTCGGCACGAGAATCATCTCCATCCCCTCGCGGATGCCGAAATTCATCACCGTGGTCATCGCGAAGACGTGGAACAGCGGCAGCACCCCGAGCACGCGGTCGTGATCGGTCGACAGCCGCTTTCGCCACGCCTTCACCTGATGCACGTTGATGGTGAGGTTGGCGTGGCTGAGCATGGCGCCCTTGGGCGTGCCGGTCGTGCCGCCGGTATATTGCAGCACCGCGATCGCATCCGGGGTCAGCGCCGGACGCTCGTAGCGTCCATCGTTGGCAAGCAGGTCCGTCGCAATAATCAGCTTGTCCCTCTGCGATGATGAATTGATCTGAGCGAGCTTCGGCGAACGCAGCAGCTTCATGCCCGCCGCTTTCAACTTCGGCAGGAGGGCGGTGAAGCGCGAGACGATGGCCCGGTCCAGCACGCCTTCCATGAGCAGCGGCTCGATCTTTTCGAACAAGAGCGCCAGGTCCAGGGTCACCATGATACGGGTGCCGCTGTCACGGGCCTGGAACGCGATCTCCTCGACACTATAGAGGGGGTTGAAATTGACGACCGTGCCGCCGGCCTTAAGGATCGCGTAGTAGAAGATCACAAAGGTCGGCGTGTTGGGGAGAAGGAGGCCGACTTTGACGCCTTCGCGGACGCCGAGTTCTTGCAAGCCCTTGGCCGCCCGGTTGGCCAGATCGCCGATCTCGTTGTAGCTGAAGCGCCGCCCGAGAAAATGGATGCAAGTCCGGGCGCCGTGAGCCGCGACCGCCTCGTCCAGCATGTCGCCGATGAGTCCGGGCTGGTAGCGGGCATGCCAGTCGAGGCCGTCCGGATAGGCTCGAAGCCAAGGGCGCGTCGGGGGACTGTCACCGCCTCCCGAAGGGGCCGCGGACTGCGGGGCGCTCGCCATGCGATGCCGATTCCGTTATAGTTTACGCCGCTTTGCCGGCCTCTTGCCTAATCGGGAGGCAATTGGCCGCATGCTTACTTAGAGCATGAATCATTATAGCACGCAGGGAAACCTTAAGGCCTCGCTGATATGGTCCGGCCTTACAGGGAATATGCTGAAACAATGGCATGGTCAGGCGCAAAAACGCCAATTTTATTGGCGATGAGAACAGTCGCCAGGGCGTTGTATAGACCGGGAACCCGGGTAGACTCGACCAGTTTTTAAGTCTATTCCAATGCCCGACTTGCCCGTGGTTCAGCTGTAACTTAGCCATGGACCAGAGACACGACCCCCACAGGGGGGCAGGGAGATCGATATGGACGAGGTGGCAACGAAGATCATCGAGATTTTGCGTAAGAACATGAAGGACCCTTCGAAGGCCGTCACGCTCGAAACTCCTCTCAGCGAGCTCGAAATCGAATCCCTCGATCTGGCGGTGATCGTGTTCGACATCGAAGATACGTTCGGGATCGAAATCCCATATAATGCGAATGAAGAAGTTGAGGCGTTTGCGACGGTTGGATCCGTTGTAGACCGCGTCCAGAGCATTATTTCTTCATCTAAAGATACCGGCGCGGCAGCGTAATCGCGTCCAGATTTTCCACGGGGGTTTTCCGGCCAAGCTTGGAGTTACGGTTTAAACCTACATGAACCAAATTAATGGACGCAGGCGCGTCGTGGTCACAGGCCAGGGCGTCGTCACACCTTTGGGTACGGGTGTCGATAAGTTTTGGGCAGCGCTGAAAGCCGGTGAATGCGGCATTCGCGAAGTGCGGAGCTTCGACACGCAAGACCTCTATATCACCATCGCTGGTGAGATCCCCGATTTTGATCCTGCCGAACGCAAGCTCAGCAAATCGCTGATGATGGCGGACAAGTTTTCTCAATATGCCGGCTGCGCGGCCAAGGAAGCCGTGGCGCAGTCAGGCATGGAGATGCCGCTGAAAGGACAGGACGGTTATCGCTCCGCCTGCATCATCGGCTCCGGCATCGGCGGTCTGACCACGCTGGAGTTCTCCTATAAAATGCTCTTCAAGGAGAACAAGCGCGCCACCCATCCGCTGACGCTGTTGAAGGCGATCGGCAGTTCGGCGTCGGCCCATGTCAGCATCGACTACGGCATCACCGGCCCGACCTTCGGCATCGTGAGCGCCTGCTCCACGGCCACCCATTCTATCGGTCTCACCTACCGCATGATTCGCGAGGGCCTGGTCGATCGCGGCCTCTGCGGCGCGGCGGAAGCGTCCCTGAACTGGGGCGCCACCCGGGCCTGGCAGGCGATGCGGGTTCTCAGTCCGGAAGGTCTCTTCCCGTTTGCCAAGCGCCGCAATGGCACCGTGCTTGCGGAAGGCGGCGGCGTGCTGATGCTCGAGGAGTACGAGACCGCAAAGGCGCGCGGCGCCACGATCCTCGCCGAGGTGAAGGGCTATGGCATGACGGCGGACGCGGCCGACATGGTCAACCCGTCCATCGACGGCGCTTCGACCGCGATGCAGATGGCGCTCGACGACAGCGAGCTTAGCCCAAGCGATATCGACTACATCAATGCCCACGGCACCGCGACCACCGTGAACGACCTCAACGAGACCCGCGCCATCAAACGCGTCTTCGGCAACGCCGCAAACAAGGTCTCCATCTCGTCCACCAAGTCGATGCATGGTCATTGTCTCGGCGGCGGCGGCGCGATCGAGGCGGTTGCCGCGATCAAGGCGATCGAGGACAAGTTCGTGCCTTGCACGCTCGGCCTCGACGAGCCTGACGACGAGTGCGATCTCGACTACACGCCGAATGTCGGCAAGAAGCGCGACGTCAACTATGCGATGTCGAACTCTTTCGCCTTCGGCGGCCTCAACGCCGTGATCGTCTTCGGACCTCCGCCGGCGTAATTCATTGCCTTCGACCGGATTGATCGCCAAGCTCGCGCTGCTCGCAGTTTCGAGCTTGGCGCTCGGCTATGTCGTCGCGACGTGGTCGCAAGGAAAGCGCGCCGAAAAGGCCGTCGCCGCGCACGCCGAGCAGATTTTCCGCTCCTCCGCCGATCCAATTCTTGGCAATCCGCAAGGCGATGTCAGCGTCGTCGCGTTCTTCGACTATAACTGCCCGGACTGCCGCCGCACCGGCCCCGCCCTGACCGAGCTTACCGCCAAGGATCCGAAGGTGCGGGTGGTTCTGAAGGAGTTGCCGGTCCTTGGCGCGGACTCCGAGGCTGCGGCCCGCGTCGCGCTCGCCGCCAGGAAGCAGGGCAAATATGCCGAATTGCATGAGCGCCTGCTGACGGAACGCGGCCGCGCCGATAAGGACAATGCGCTTCGCATCGCAGCCGAGCTCGGCCTCGATCCCGCCGCGCTCGAGCGCGACATGAACGATCCTGCGATCACGGACATCATTCTCGGAAATATGCGCCTAGCGCGGGACCTCGGCGTGCGCGGGGTGCCGTTCTATATCGTGGGCGACCGCATGCTCGGGGAGGGCGCAGACCCGTTCTATCCGGAGCTGGCTGCGAAAGTGGCGGGCGTGCGCGAAGAGGCTGCGGCGCAGCCTATCGACTAAGAATGGGGAGGCCCGAAAGCCTCCCCACCGTTCGTTAGTCGGCGTCGCGGTGATAGCCGCCGATGGCGCCAGCCACCGCGCCGATGAACGCACCGATCAGAAGCGACAGCGACGTGAAGAAGCCGAAGCTCATCGCCGCCTGACGCGCCTGCTCGGCGGCTTCGGTGGAAACGCCTTCCGCGCCCGCGGTCACGGCTGCGGCCCCGCCGGCGGCGGAACTCAGCGCGACCAGGGCGGCGACGAGCACGGTGCCGAGCGCCCAGGCCAGGAAGCCGTGCGCGGTGTCGCGAAAGAACACCTCGTCGGTGCGGATTCCCACCCACTTCGTACGCATGCGCCCGGTCAAGTATCCGCCAAGGCCCGATGCCAGCCATTGCGTCACGATCATCCAGATCCCGGCGCCGATGGCGAAGGTGGTTGGGGTGTCGGCCGAAAAGTTGAACCCATACGGCGCGGCGCTGAGGCCGATGGCCGGTCCCAGCGTGAACATGATGATGGAGATGCCGACAGCGGCGAGGCCGCCGCCGACGATGGCGCCCCAGTCAACGGCGGACGCCGAGCTTTCTACGGATGCTTCTGCAACGCGGCCAGTTTTCGTTGCCATGTCGTTTCCTTCCCCCTTGGGTTGCGATGCGTTGCAAACCGCCGTTCGGAAGGAAAGTTCCTGATTCGCCGCTCGGTTAGATGAGGCCGAGCCCGCGAAAGCTGGCATGGCCCTGCTTGCCGACGATGATGTGGTCGTGGACGGCGACGCCGAGCGGCTTTGCCGCCGCCACGATCTGCTTCGTCATGTCGATGTCGGCGCGCGACGGGGTCGGATCGCCGGAGGGGTGATTGTGCACGAGCACCATGGCGGTCGCGGAAAGCTCCAGCGCCCGCTTCACGACCTCGCGCACATAGACCGGGGTATGATCGACGGTGCCGGTCTGCTGCACCTCGTCGGCGATGATCTGGTTGCGCTTGTCGAGGAAGAGGATGCGGAAGCCTTCCTTCGCCTCGAACCCCATGGACGCGCGGCAATAATCGAGCACCTGGTTCCAGGAGCCGAGCACCGGCCGCTCCAGCACCTCGCCGCGCATGAGCCTGAGCGCGGCGGCGCGGATCAGCTTCAATTCGACGATTGCCGCCTCGCCGATGCCGGGGACCTCCTTCAGGAGCTCATCCGGGGCGTTGATCGCCTCGGCGAAACTGCCGAATTTGGCGAGGATCGCTTTTGCGAGCGGCTTCGTGTCTATCCGCGGCGCCGCGCGGAAGAGGATCAGCTCCAAGAGCTCGTAATCGGGTAAGGCATCGGCGCCGCCCTCGCGGAAGCGCCGCCGCAGGCGCTCGCGATGGCCGAGATAATGGGGCTTGCCGGCGTCCTTGAAGCCCATCATGCCGCCGTTATTGCGTAAGGGGCGGGCGGTCCAGGCCGCGCGGCGAGGCGGTGAAGACCTGGCAACCGGTGTCGGTGACCCCAACCGTATGCTCGAACTGCGCCGACAGCGAGCGGTCGCGCGTGACCGCGGTCCAGCCGTCCGAGAGGATCTTCACATGCGGCTTGCCGAGATTGATCATCGGCTCGATCGTGAAGAGCATGCCGGGCTTGAGCTGCAGCCCTTCGCCGGGCTCGCCGTAATGCAGGATGTTGGGCCGGTCGTGGAAGACGCGCCCCAGCCCGTGGCCGCAGAAATCGCGGACCACGCTACAGCGCTCCCCCTCGGCGTAGACCTGGATCGCGGCGCCGATGTCGCCGGTGGTCGCGCCCGGGCGCACCGTCGCCACGCCGCGCATGAGGGCGTTATGGGTCACTTCGAGCAGCCGCGCGGCGGCGCGGGAAATCTTCCCGACGCCGTACATGCGGCTGGAATCGCCGTGCCACCCGTCCACGATGAGGGTGACGTCAATATTGAGGATATCGCCTTCCTTCAGCACCCGGTCGCCGGGGATGCCGTGACAGACCACGTGATTGATCGAGGTGCAGATCGATTTCGGAAAGCCGCGATAGTTGAGCGGGGCCGGGATCGCCCCGTGCTCCATCGCGAACTCGAACACGAGCGCGTCCAGCGTATCGGTGGTGACGCCGGGCGCGACCTTGTCGGTCAGAAGATCGAGCGCCTGCGCGACGAGTTGTCCCGCCTTCTGCATGCCTGCGAAGGCGTCGGCGCCGTGCAGCTTGATCTTGGTGTCACGCGCTTGCGCGCGCGCGAATTCGAGATTGGACATGTGCATGAACCGTGGCCGCTATTGTCTCTGACTTAAGGTCAAAAATGCGCCGGCGCAATGGCCGGACTTTGCTCCGATGCCACGATCCTGATGGCGCGCGGCCGCATCAGGCCCTCCATGGTGAGCGTGCAGGCGAAGGCGTGCGCCTCGACGCCGCAAAGCCGCGCATCCGCGAAGGCTTTCGCGTAGGCGGGATCGAGATCCGCGGCGAGGGCGAAGGCGCCCGCGTCGCCACGCTGCACCAGGTACAGCATGACGGCTCGTGCTCCTGCCGTCGCGACATCGGCAAGGGCCGCGAGATGCCGCGTGCCCCGCGCCGTGACGCAGTCGGGAAACTCCGCAAGCCCGGTCCGGCGCATCAGATGCGCATTCTTGACTTCGACGTAGCAGGGCGGGCGCCCTTCCGCCTCGAGCAGGATGTCGATGCGGCAGCCATTGCCATAGCGCACCTCGCGCCGAAGCGTGTCGTAACCGGATAGAGGCGGAATGAGGTTGGCGCCGATGGCCGCCGCCACCGCTCCGTTTGGCGCGTTCGTATTGATGCCAACCAAGAAAGGCCCCCGGCCCATATCGATCTCGATCAGCTCCCACGAATAGGCGAGCTTGCGGCCGGTCTTCTCCGAGCGCGACAGCCATACCCTCGAACCGGGCGCGCAGAGCCCAAGCATCGACCCAGGATTGGCGCAATGCGCCGTCACGCACTTGCCATCCTCAAGCTCGACATCCGCCAGGAAACGCTTGTAACGCTGCAGGAGGCGCCCTTCGATCAGAGGCGATTGGAAACGGGACAGCATGGTCCGCTAATATGAAGCCTGTCGGCAGGCCTGCAAGGCGATACATTGAAGAACCACGACGAGCGAAAGGAGCTCCGCGTCCGTGCCCGACGACAACACAAGAGTAACGGCGGCCCTCGTCGTCATTGGCGAGGAGATCCTCTCCGGACGGACGCGGGACGACAACACCGCCTATATCGCCGCCTATCTGACCCGCGCCGGCATTGCCTTGCGCGAAGTCAGGGTGGTGCCGGACATCGAGGCGGAGATCGTTGCCGCGGTCAATGCGTTGCGCCCGCGCCACAGTTATGTGTTCACCACTGGCGGCATCGGGCCCACCCACGACGATGTGACCACCGATGCCATCGCCAAAGCCTTCGAGCTCGAGGTGGTCGTCGATCCGCAAGCGGTCGAGACCATGCGCAAGCATTACAGCGAAGGCGAACTCACGCCGGCGCGGCTACGCATGGCCAGGGTGCCGCGCGGCGCGACGCTGATCGACAACCCAATTTCCCGCGCGCCCGGCTTCATGGTGGAGAACGTGGTCGTCATGGCCGGTGTACCGCGAATCATGCAGGTGATGCTGGACGCCGTGATGCCGACGCTCCGCACGGGCAGCCCCATCGTCTCGCGCGCCGTCCGTATCGATGCCGCTGAAGGCGACGTCGCTCCCGGCCTTGCGGAGCTTCAAGCGGAACATCCCGAGGTCCAGGTCGGAAGCTATCCCTTCTTCGAGCAGCGCCGCCTCGGGACCTACGCCGTGCTGCGCAGCGACCGTCCCGACCTTCTGGATCTGGCCCTCGAAAGCCTGTGGAAAATTATTCGCCGCGAGCAGCTTTCTGCCGTCCCGGCCGACCCAGATTAACGAATCCGGTCCAAAAACGAATCAGTCGCCGGCGGCAAGGAGAGCCGTGGCCACGCGGCCACGCGTCTATGCCGTCGCAAAATTGCGCTGTGCAAAGCGCGCGGGCGGACGCGCTTTCCCGACGCCACGACATGCCGCACGGTCATCGTTGCACCGCGTTTGGCGCACGCGCAGTGCCCGCGTTGTGAGGCATCGGATGTCTCCCACATGCATGCGTCGCTGCGTGTCGGCGATGCAATGAAGGAAGCTCGCGAACTCTTTGTCGGCGACTGCCGCGCACGCGTGCTTACGTATGCGGTGGCTGCTTGGCTGCGAGCAGGCCGAAGCCTTCGCCGTATCTCCGGCGGCGGAAGGGGCGCGCGTTTGCAGGGTCTGCGACTGAGAGGCTGTAGGGGCGAAAAAGCCTTGAAAACGCGGGCTTTTAGAACGGGTCGTGGCCGCGGTCTTTAGGCAAGAAAAAAGCGCCGGCGAGGTGCCGACGCTTTTGAAAAGCTGGAAAGGCGCGAGGCGGACCTCGCGCCTTTGGCCAGTGCTAGCGGCGCTTCTTCGCGGTCTTGCGACGAGCGGCGCCGGTCTTCTTGGCTGTGCTTTTCTTCGCCGCGGCGGTCTTGCGCGCGGGGCTCTTGCGAGCCGACTTCTTTGCAGTCTTCTTCTTCGCTGACTTCTTCTTCGCTACTGCCATATTACATCCCTCCTTTGGGGCTGGCTGATCGATGAGTTCACTCTAACTACATCCGCTCGTCGAACCGCACGTATCGCATTTAAGACACGTGCCGTTACGTACAAGGGTAAAGTTCCCGCATTCTCCACAAGCTTCCCCTTCATAACCCTTAACGCGCGCTTCGGCGACAAGTTCTGTTGCGCCACGCTCGGCGAGGGCCTCGACGGCGCGAGCGACATGCTCGGTCGTCTGGGCTGAAGGGAATGGAGTTGATGCGGCGGCCAGGTTTGTAGTGCGCGGAAGCGCGTCATCATCGACACTCGTCTGCAATGCATGCGCTTGTGCACCAGTTCCTTGCGCCTTGTTCGACGCAAACATCCTCCGCTCACCAAGGCGACCACGAGTGAAGCCTGGTGAGACGAGTGCTTCGGTTGAACGACGGCTTTCACCTTCGTCGCCGGAGCCGAGCGTCGTACTGCCGATCTCGTTTGGATCAACATGAGCAAGCTCGTAACGCCCAAGATAAGAAACTGCAAGCTCTCTGAAGAGATAATCAAGAATCGATGTTGCATTCTTGATCGCCTCGTTCCCGCGAACCGGGCCTGCCGGCTCGAACCGCGTGAAGGTGAAGGCGTCGACAAACTCTTCAAGAGGCACACCATATTGCAGAGCGACTGAGACAGCGATCGCAAAATTATTCATGAGCGATCGGAAGGCGGCGCCTTCCTTATGCATGTCGATGAAGATCTCGCCCAACCGGCCGTCTGCATACTCGCCAGTTCTTAAATAGACCTTATGACCGCCGACGACGGCCTTCTGCGTATAGCCCTTGCGGCGATCGGGAAGGCGTTCGCGGTCGGCGCGGGCGCGCACGCGCTCGATGATGCGCTCCACGATGCGCTCGGCAACGACGGTTGCGCGCTGATGCTGCGGCTGATCGGAGCCGATAGCTGCCAGCACCTCGTCCTGCTCGTCCTCGTCATCGGCGAGGAGTTGCGCATTGAGGGGCTGCGACAGCTTGGAACCATCCCGGTAAAGGGCGTTGGCCTTGAGCGCGAGCTGCCAGGACAGCAGGTAAGCTTCCTGGCAATCCTCGACCGTCGCTTCGTTCGGCATATTGATGGTCTTGGAGATGGCGCCCGAGATAAACGGCTGTGCTGCCGCCATCATCCGGATATGGCTTTCCACCGACAGGAAGCGCTTGCCCTTGCGTCCGCAGGGGCTGGCGCAATCGAACACGGGCAGATGCTCCGGGTTCAGGCCGGGCGCGCCTTCGAGCGTCATGGCCCCGCAGGCGAACTCGTTGGCGGCCTCGATCTCCTTCTTGTCGAAGCCGATATCGGCCAGGAGGTCGAAGTCCGGCGCGTTCAGCCGCTCCGCCGCGATGCCAAGCACATCGGTGCAGAAGGCTTCGCCCAGCGTCCACTTGTTGAAGACGAACTTGATGTCGAAGGCGGCGAGCACCGCCTTCTCCACCACGGCGATCTTGTCCGCAGGGAAGCCCTTGGCCGCCAGCGTCTCGTGATTGACGCCAGGAGCGCCCACGAGCGTGCCATGGCCGACGGCATATTCGATCATGCGCTTGGTCTGCGCCTCGTCGTAGCCGAGCTTGCGCAGCGCCTCGGGCACCATGCCGTTGATGATCTTGAAATAGCCGCCGCCGGCGAGCTTCTTGAACTTCACAAGCGCGAAGTCGGGCTCGATGCCGGTGGTGTCGCAGTCCATCACAAGCCCGATCGTGCCCGTGGGCGCGATGACGGTGGCCTGCGCGTTGCGGTAGCCGTGGCTCTTCCCAAGCTCCAGCGCGCTCTCCCAGGCGTGTACGGCATGGGATAGGAGGCGCGGGTCCGGGCAGGAGGCATGATCGAGCGGCACCGGCGCCGTCGCCAGCTCCTCGTAGCCAACGCTCTCGCCGCGGGCGGCACGCGCATGATTGCGCATGACCCGCAGCATGGGCTCGCGGTTTTCAGCGTAGGCGGGGAACGCCCCGAGCTCCCGCGCCATCTCCGCGCTCGTGGCATAGGAGACGCCGGTCATGATCGCCGTGAGCGCGCCGCAGAGCGCGCGGCCTTCCGCGGAGTCGTAGGGAATGCCCGACGCCATCAGGAGCCCGCCGATATTGGCGTAGCCGAGGCCAAGAGTGCGGTACTCGTAGGAGAGCTGCGCGATGCGCCGAGACGGGAACTGCGCCATCGTGACGGCGATCTCCAGCACCACCGTCCAGAGCTTGATGGCATGCTCGTAGGCTTCCACGTTGAAGCTGCCGTCCGCGTGGCGGAACGCCATCAGGTTCAAGGAGGCGAGATTGCAGGCCGTGTCGTCCAGGAACATGTATTCCGAGCACGGGTTCGACGC
>DASQLK010000010.1:0-11672 GCA_035630055.1 Methyloceanibacter sp.
CGGTCGCACACGGGGGATCGGCTGTCGCCTCGCGAGGTCAAGCGTCGCGGTCGCGCTCGTGGGCGGGCTTTGCGCTTGCAGCAGCCTTCCCTCCGTCAGCAATCCGTTCAAGAAGGAAGAAGAGAAGCTTCCCGGCCAGCGCGTTGCTGTCATCACCAATCCGACCCTTGCCGAAGCGCCCGCGGTGGGTAAGCCGATCTCACTGCCGGCGCCTGTAACGAATGCGGACTGGACGCAGCCGGGCGGGACGCCGACCAACAATCTCGGCCATCTCACCTTCGGCGAGAGCTTGCGCAAGGTCTGGTCCGCGGATGCCGGCACGGGGTCGTCGTCGCGCGGCCGTTTGAGCTCGGTGCCGCTCGTCGTCGACGGCAAGGTCTTTACGCTCGACGCTGCGGGAACGGTGTCGGCGTTTTCCGCGGCGAGCGGCGGCAAAGTCTGGTCGGTTAGCACGCGGCCCGACAACGAGAAGAGCAGCGAAGGCTTTGGCGGCGGTCTCGCCTATGACGGCGGGCGCCTCTTCGCAACGACGGGATTCGGCACGGTCGTGGCGTTCGACCCGGGGAACGGCGCCATTGCGTGGACGAAGAAGATCGGCGAGCCGATCCGGAGTTCACCGACAGCATCGGGCGGCAAGATCTATTTCGTCGCCACCAACAATTACCTCTATTGCATCAACGCTGCGGATGGGGCTGAGCTCTGGAAGGCGCGGGGGCTGCCGCAACCGGCAACACTCCTCAACAATGTCAGCCCGGCGGTCGCGCGGTCCGTCGTCATTGCGCCCTATCCGGCCGGCGACATCGCGGCTTACGCCGCCGGCAGCGGCGAAGCGAGTTGGCGGGAGTCGCTGTCGCGCGGTTCGGAAACGTCGGCATCCAGCATTCTTGGCGATCCGGCGCGGCCCGTGGTCGATCGTGGCATGGTGTTCGCCGTGAGCCATGGCGGCAGGATGATTGCCTCGTCGGAGAGCACGGGCGAGCGCGTCTGGACCCGCAATATCGCGAGCACGCAAATGCCCTGGTCGGCGGGCGACGCCGTCTTCGTGGTGGACGTGAGCGGCAAGCTGCTCGCGCTGTCGCGCCAGGACGGCAGCGTGCGCTGGGTCACGGAGCTGCCGCAGGGCACGCGCTGGAGCGGCCCGGTGCTTGCCGGCGGCAGGCTTTGGGTGGTCTCGGGGCAGGGGCGCCTGGTCGGGGTCGATGCAAGGTCGGGCCAGGTCGGGCCGCAACTCGATCTCGATACCGCCGTGTTCGTCTCGCCGATTGTCGCGGGCGGGCGCATGTATATTCTGGCCGACAACGCCCAACTGATCGCCCTCAACTAACGGCAGGGCCGGGCTCTCGCCCGCCGTGCCAAGGCCATACCCCGCGATGCCCTTCACCGTCGCCATTGTCGGCAGACCCAATGTGGGCAAGTCGACGCTGTTCAACAGGCTCGCGGGCAAGCGGCTCGCGCTCGTCGACGATCAGCCCGGACTGACGCGGGATCGGCGCGAGGCGGAGACCCAGATCGGCCCGTGCGACGTGATGCTGGTCGATACTGCGGGCCTGGAGTCCGGGGATGAAGGACTGACGGCGCGCATGCGCGAGCAGACCGAGGCCGCGATCGCGCAGGCCGATCTCATACTCTTCGTGATCGATGCGCGCGACGGCGTCGTCAGCGCCGACGAGATCTTCGCGTCGCTTGTGCGCGGATCGGGCAAGCCTGTCATTCTCGCCGCCAACAAATGCGAAGGGCGCTCAGGCGAGGCCGGCGTCTACGATGGCTTCCGGCTCGGCCTCGGCGAGCCCCATGCCATTTCTGCCGAGCACGCGACCGGCATCGAGGCCGTGACCGATGCCATCGTCGAAGCCTGCGAACGGACCCGGGATGCGGTTGCGGGCGGCGCTGGTCACGAGAACGAGGAGGAAGCCGAGGCCGAAGACGTCGCGCATCCTTTGCGCGTTGCGGTCGTCGGCAGGCCGAACGTCGGCAAGTCCACCCTCGTCAACGCGCTGCTCGGCGAGGACCGTATGATCACCGGTCCCGAGGCCGGCATCACCCGAGATGCGATCGCGGTCGAGCTCGAATGGGACAAGCAGGCGCTGCGCCTCTTCGACACCGCGGGCCTGCGCCGCAAGATGAAAGTCGAGGCGAAGGCCGAGGAGCTTTCCGTCGGCGACACGTTGCGCGCCATCCGCTTTGCCGAGATCGTGGTGCTGGTGCTCGACGCGGAGCAGCCCTTCGAGAAGCAGGATCTGCAGATCGCGGATCTGATCGAGAAGGAAGGGCGCGGCCTCGTCATCGCGATCAACAAATGGGACCTCGTGCCGGACAAGGACGAGCGCATGCAAATTTTGCGCGAGACCTGCCAGCGGCTCCTGCCGCAGCTCACGGGCGTGAAGATCATCGCCGTGTCCGGCACGGAACGCCGCGGCCTCGGCAAGCTGATGGATGCGGTGTTCGCGGTCAACGCGCTCTGGAATACCCGCCTGCCGACACGCGCGCTGAACAAATGGCTCGGCGATGCGGTCGATGCACATCCGCCGCCGGCGGTCTCGGGGCGGCGCATCAAGCTGCGCTACATGACGCAGGCGAATGCGCGCCCGCCGACCTTCATCGTGTTCTGCTCGCGGCCGAAGGCGGTGCCGCAATCGTACGAGCGCTATCTGGTCAACGGGCTGCGCACGGCCTTCGAGCTGCCGGGCGTGCCGATCCGCCTGCATCTGCGCAAAGGCGACAACCCGTATGTCCCGCGCGACTGACGGCGGACGGTGCAATGACGGAAGTCTATTTCTACCATCTCGAATACCGGACACTCGATGACGTGCTGCCGACCTTGCTGGAGCGGTCGCTTGCGCGCGGCTGGCGCGCCGCCGTGCAGGCGACGAGCGAGGAGCGGGTCGAGGCGCTGAACACGCTGCTCTGGACCTATCGCGACGAAAGCTTTCTGCCGCACGGGTCGGCGCGCGACGGCAGCGCGGCCCTGCAGCCCATCTACATCACCGCCGCGGACGACAATCCGAACGGATCCCATGTCCGCTTTCTCGTCGATGGCGCTGAGCTTGCCGATGCTGGGCCTTACGCACGCATCGTCTATGTCTTCGATGGAAGCGACGCCGATGCGCTCGCGCGCGCGCGAGGGGCTTGGCAGGCGGCGAAGGCGCAAGCGCACGACGTCAGCTATTGGCAGCAGGACGAAGACGGGCGCTGGCAGAAAAAGGCGTGAGCCTGTCTCAAGCGCCAATGCCTGCCCGGCGGAGGATGAGCGACATCGCGAAATAGGCCGCGACGGTAAGGCCGATCGAAATCCCCAAGCTGGCGTAGAAGTCGACGCCACGCCGGAGGAGCGGCGGAAGCGCCAAGAACAGCACCAGCGACGGCAGCACAAGCCAGAAAATACTTTGGGCAAGGGTGGCCACCTTCTCCACGTCGCGCGTGTCGATGTAGAGCCAGATCATAGCCAGCACCGAGGTCACGGGAATGGAGGCGAGCACGGCGCCGGCGAACACGCTCCTTTTCGCAGTCTCGGAGATCGCGACGACGAGAAGCGAGGTGATGAGAATCTTAAGCGTGATGTACAGCATGGTTACCTCCCGATGGCGCTTAAGCAGTGCCGTTCCGCCGCAGCAGGCAGAATGTGCGCCGCCTTGTCGCTGTCATAGGCTCGGTCTATAAGCCCGCGAGAATCAATGTTTTAGGGGACTGAGATTAAATGGCCATCGAGCGCACTCTGTCGATCATCAAGCCTGATGCGACCGAGCGGAACATCACGGGGCGTATTCTTGCCAAGCTCGAGTCCGCCGGCTTGCGCGTCATCGCGCAGAAGCGCGTCTGGTGGAAAAAGAAGGACGCCCGCAAGTTCTACGAAATTCATAAGGGGCAGCCCTTCTACAAGGACCTACTCGTCTTCATGACGTCCGGGCCGATCGTCGTGCAAGTCCTCGAAGGCGAGGATGCCATCGCCAAGAACCGCGCCGTGATGGGTTCGACCAACCCGGTCGATGCGGAGGCGGGGACGATCCGCAAGGAGTTTGGCATCAACATGCAGCGCAATTCCGTGCATGGCTCCGACAGCACCGAGACGGCGAAGCGAGAGATCGCGCTCTGCTTCAAGAAGGGCGAGATCGTCGGCTAGCCTCGAGGCCTCCGCCTTCGCAAGTTACCAACTAGCGCTTGATGAGCCAGACGATCGTCCCGGCGACGACGGCTGCCGCCAACAGGCACAGCAGGATGATGACGCCGATGGCGCCGAGAACGCCCTGGAAGGTGTCCCAGAAGCCGTAGGTCGCGACGAGCGCCGCGAGCAGAAGTATGATGATGATAGGCATGCGGATTCCCCCTCAGAGCCGCGTTCGAATCTCGCCGTCAGCTTAAAAGCCTCGGTCGCGAATGCAAAGGGGTCCTAGCCCGCCCGCGCGGTGACCTGCCGGCTGCCCTCGATCTGTGCGCCGAGGAATTTCAGCATTTGTGTCGCCGGCAAAGGCTTCGCGTAGAGGAAGCCTTGGCCGAACTGACAGCCGAGCTCTTGCAGCAGGGATGCCTGTTGCTCGGTCTCGATGCCTTCTGCGATCACGCTGAGGTCGAAGCTTTGCGCCAGGTAAAGGATCGCCTTCACCACGGCGGCGTCTTCCTCCGATACGGCCAGATTGCGGACGAAGCTTTGGTCGATCTTCAAGCAGCTCAGCGGAAAGCGTTTCAGGAGGCTAAGTGAAGCATACCCTGTCCCGTAATCGTCGAAGGCGACGCCGACGCCCAGTGCGCGCAATTCGCGGAGCGGTGCCACCATCGCTTCATCGTGCCGCAAAATCACATTCTCGGTGATTTCCAGTTCAAGCGCGTCGGCGGGCAGCTTGGCATCCTGCAGGGCGCTTTCCACGCATGTGACGAGGTCGCCTTTCCGAAATTGTGCCCCGAAAAGATTTACGCTCACACCAAAATCGGCGAGGCCGAGTTGGCGCATGCTCGCGGCACAGGTGCAGGCGGTGCGGATGACCCAAGCACCGACGGTGGCCGCGAGCGAGCCGGTATCGAGGACGTGGAGAAACGCGCCGGGCGCGAGAAGGCCATGCTGGGGATGGCGCCAGCGCAGGAGCGCTTCTGCGCCGACGATCTTGCGGTCTGCCAGACGGACGAGGGGTTGGTAATGAAGCTCGAGCTCGCCGTTCGCGACAGCCTGTTGCAGCTCCTGATCGCAGGTTCGCCGTGCCACCGCAGCCTGGCGGAAGCTTGGTTGAAACATGCTGTAGCTGTGCCGCCCTTCCGCCTTTGCGCGATAGAGCGCTAGGTCGGCGCTGGCGAGGAGTTCCGGGGCCGACGTGCCGTGGCGCGGGCCCATGGCGATGCCGATGCTGAGACCGAGAAAGGACTCCTGATCCTCCAATCCGATGGGGGGCCGGAAGGCTTCGATCAGGTCTTCGCAAAGTGCGCCCGCGGCGATTGGATCGGCCAGGCCGGAGACGACGACCGCGAACTCGTCGCCTCCCAAGCGGCCAACAACCCCCCGGCCTCCTACGCACGCCTTGATGCGCTGCGCCGCGGCCTTCAGTACCTCATCGCCGGCGGCGTGGCCGAGAGTGTCGTTGATCTCCTTAAAACCGTCGAGATCGAGCATCAGCACGGTGACTGAGCGCCGTGAACGCACCGCATCGTCGAGGGTAGCGCTGAGGACGAGGCGATTGGGCAGTGCGGTGAGGGGGTCGTAGTGAGCGAGGCGGTAGAGATGCTCCTCGTTGCGCCGCCGCTCGGTCATGTCGCGGGTGACTTTTGCAAATCCGAGAAGCCGGCCTTGATCGTCGCGAATGGTATCGATCACGACGCTCGCCCAGAAAGGGCTGCCGTCTTTGCGCAGGCGCCAGCCCTCGGCCTCCGCGCGGCCTTCGCGCTTCGCGGTTTCGAGGGCGCGATGCGGGGCTCCGGCGAGGCGGTCTTCTTCCGTGAAGAAGCGTTCGAAGGATTGGCCGATGATCTCGTCCCGGCTGTAGCCTTTGATGCGTTCTGCACCGGGGTTCCAGCTGGAGATGATCCCATCGGGGTTCAGCATGTAAATGGCGTAGTCCACAACGCTTTCGACGAGCAGGCGAAACTGACGCTGGCTGTCAATCAAGCCCCGCTTGGTCTGGTCGATAGTCGTCCCTCGGATGATGACGCCTACAGTCGGCTGGGCATCGGCGCCGCCTTCATTACATCGGGATTTTGAAACCGGAATACTGCCCACACGACCCTCCTAGCGCGGGTCGAAATAGACGCCGGGTCCTGTTACGACTTGGTTGATTTGAAGGGCAAGATTGTTGGCAATAGTTCTGACGCAACGCGGCCATGTTTCGGGCACAGTGTTGTAATGAGCGTTCCTGATCCAGATGTTAGCGTTCGCCATAAAGAGGATGACTCATGACGGTGTCTGACACCCGCGGGCATCAAATGTTTCCCGAGCTCGATCCCGCTCAGATCGAGACTGCCACGCGTTTCGCCAGCGGTCCGGCGCGGGCATTTGCTCCTGGAGAGATCATGTTCGATGTGGGCGAGCGTCAGGCTCCGGCCTGGCTCGTGCTTGAAGGCTCGATGGATGTCGTAAGGCGGGACGGGCGCAATCGCGAGACCGCGATTACGACCCATCATGCCGGCCAATTTTCCGGAGAGGTCAGCCAGCTCGCGGGGCGGGAGTCGCTTGCTTCCGGGAGAGCCGGCCCTGACGGATGTACGGCATTGCCGTTCGACGCGCCCCATATCCGGGCGCTGATGGTTGGCTCGGCCGAGCTCGGCGAGATCATCATGCGTGCCTTCATCCTGCGCCGCGTCGGCCTGCTCGAATCCGGCGACGTGGGCTCGGTGATCGTGGGCAGCCCCAACATGCCGGATCTTGTGCGGCTCGAAGGTTTCCTCCGGCGCAATGGCTACCCCTATACCGTACTCGACGCCGTCAATGACGAGGATGGCCGCGCCATCGTGGAGCGCTCCGGCATGTTGCCGTCGGATCTGCCGCTCATGCTTTGCCCGAATGGCACGCTGCTGAAGAAGCCCACGAACGCCGAGGCCGGAATCTGCCTCGGCATCACCCCGGACCTCGATCCGAATGTGGTTTACGACGTCGCGGTGGTAGGCGCCGGGCCCGCCGGTCTTGCGACGGCGGTCTATGCCGGGTCGGAGGGACTGTCGGTGCTTGTGCTCGATCAGCGCGCGTTCGGCGGACAGGCCGGAGCGTCGGCCCGGATTGAAAATTATCTCGGATTTCCGACGGGAATCTCAGGCATGGCGCTCGCGGGACGTGCGTTCAATCAGGCGCTGAAGTTCGGCGTGGAGATCGCGGTCCCCCTCGAGGTGGAGAAGCTCGATTGCGACGAGGCGCCCGGCGCTCCGCATAGTCTCGCGCTGACCAACGGCGCGAGCGTGCGGGCCCGCACCGTTGTGGTTGCCTCGGGTGCCCGCTATCGGCGACCGGATATCCCCAATCTTGCAGTTCTGGAGGGCGCCGGCGTGTCCTATTGGGCGTCGCCGGTCGAGGCGAAGCTCTGTGAGGGCCAGGAGGTCGCGCTCGTGGGCGGCGGGAATTCCGCCGGGCAGGCGGTTGTCTTTCTGGCGCCTAAGGTGAAGCGACTGCATCTCGTGGTGCGCGGACCGGGCCTTGAAGCGTCCATGTCGAAATATCTCATCGACCGCATCGCGGCGCTTCCGAATGTCGAACTTCATACGGGTACGGAGATCGCTTCGCTGGAAGGCGACGAGGCGAAGGGGCTCACCGCGGCGACGTTCCGCAACCGCGCCAGCGGCGAGCTTTGCCGGATGCCGCTCCGGCACCTGTTCCTTTTCATCGGCGCCGATCCCAATGCGTCCTGGCTGGAGCATTGTGTGGATGTCGACCCCAAAGGCTTCGTGGTGACCGGGGGAGATTGCGGCGCGCGCAATGCGGAGGGACGGCCGTCTCTGCCGCTGGAAACGAGCAGGCCCGGTGTCTTCGCCATCGGCGATGTACGGGCAGGCTCCACCAAGCGCGTTGCGGCTGCCGTTGGGGAGGGCGCGGCGGTGGTCGCGCAAATCCATAGCGTGCTCGGTGCCGAGACGGTCCCGCGCGACGTCTTGAGCCGGGCTAGCTGAGTTCGCGGATACGGAAGGGCAAGCCGCCCTTCGGGGACAGCGTCACCGTCGCGTGGATCTTCGCCGGCACGGGGCCGACATATTCCGGCGTGAAGCGGCGAAGGAGTTGCACAAGCGCGAGCGTGTTCTCGATCTGAGAGAGCGCGCCGCCGATGCAGGAGCGCTTGCCGGCCGCGAATGGCAGGTAGCTGTACTTCACCCGTTTCTTCGCGCGTTCCGGCGCGAAGCGCTCCGGATCGAACTTCTCGGGGTCGTCCCAATATTTTGGGTTGTGGTGGGCGATATAGCTCAAAATGACGACCTTATCGCCGGCCTTGATCTTATGGCCTTCGATCTCGTCGTCGTTGGCGGCGATGCGGATGAGCGCCCAGATCGGCGGGAAGAGGCGCATCGTCTCCTGGATCACCATGCGCGTGTAGGAGAGTTGCTGCACTTCCTGCCATTGCGGATCGCGCTCGCCGCAGACCGTGCGCGCCTCCGCTCTGATGCGTTCCATGGCTTCGGGATGCTGTGACAGGAGGTAAAGCGACCATGCAAGGGTCAGCGCCGTGGTCTCGGTGCCTGCCCAAAGATATTGCTTCATCTCGTCGATGACTTGCTGGCGATCGAACTCGGGGAAGCTCGGGTCGGCTTCCGCCTTCTCCAGCATGGCGAGGAGCGTGCGCTCGCGATGGTCCACGACGTTGGCGCCGATCACCGTGTCGGGGATCGAGCCCCAGACTTCCATCGCCTTCGAGGTATCTTCGCCCGTGATCTCGATCAGCTCGCCGCGCACATTCTTGAGGCGCACCGACTTGTGGTTCATCACGCTGGTGTAGGTCTTGACCTGCTTGAAGATGAAATGCGGATTGAACGGCATTTCGCGGTCGAACAGCGCCTTGCACACCATTTCGGCGGCGAGCGTCCAGGTCTCCTCGACCATCTCGATCGTTTCGCCGGTGGAGGCGAACTTGCCCCAACGCGCCATCTTCGAATCGATGGCGGACATGAGATAGGGGAAGTACTCCTCGAACATGTTCGGATGGAATGCGGGCTGCTGCGGCGCGCGGATCTTCTGCCACAGCGCGCCGTCCACCGTGATCATGCTGCGGCCGAAGATAGGGCGCAGGCCGTCGAAATATTTCGTGTAGTTGTCGGCGTTGTCGACGAGCACGCGCTGGGCATGCGCCGGCTCGCTGAGGAGCACGATGCGCTGGTTCTTGAGATTGATGGGGATCACGCCCCCATACTTCTCGCTCAACGCCATGAGAACCTGCATGGGGTTCTCCTGGTTTAAGAGCGGCGTGAGCTTGAACCAGATGCTTTGCTCTTCGCCTAGTCCGTGTGATGGAGAATAGGCGACAGTCATGTCGGCCATCTACGCCTTCCCTCTGGCTCCCTGATCGCTGGCAGCGCCGTTGGGTGATGATCCCGCGGACATCCGCCGAGCCTCGGGAATGGTTTCGCGCCGGGTGAGCGCCGCATTGCAGTGCTCAGGCGGAGGTTTGTGTCGAATTTAGTTCGTCTGTAGCACCTGGCCAACAGCATTGTCTATCGTAGGCCCGTCTATATCTTGCGGTGCGACATGCCGCCTCGTCCAGCAAATGCGTGCGCGGGCGTTAATGGTTTCAAATCTTCCTAGTCCAAGGGAGGGGAGAAAAGTGGCGGTTGTGCGAGCTTTGGGGTGTTTCCAATAACCTCTTCGCCTTCCACGCGAATCTTGCCTCCGGCAACGAGCTCGAGGGCGTGCGGATAGAGCCGGTGCTCGGCCTGCAGCACCCGCGCGCCGAGACTTTCCGGCGAATCATCGGGCATGACCGCGACCGCGGCTTGCGCGATGATCGGCCCGGTATCCATCTCGTCGCGCAGGAAATGCACGGTGCAGCCCGTAATGCGGACGCCCGCCTCAAGCACCCGCTTATGTGTGTCGAGGCCCTTGAAGGAAGGCAGCAACGAAGGGTGGATATTGATGTGGCGGTTGCGCCATTTGGCGACGAAGCCCGGCGTATGCAGGCGCAGGAAGCCCGCATTGCAGAGAAGGTCGATGTCGGCCGCGCGCAGCGCCGCATCGACCGCGGCATCGAACTCATCCCGCGTGGCGTAGTCCTTGTGGTCGATGGTCTGGATCGGGATGCCGGCGATCTCGGCGCGCACCAGCCCTTGCGCGCCCGGCACGTTCGAGATGACGAGGTCGATCTTGGCGGGGAAGCTGGGCTGCCCGCAGGCATCGATCAGCGCCTGCAGATTGGTGCCCCGGCCGGAAATGAGAACGCCGACGCTGGCCCGCGTCACGTCGGCATTTCCGCGGTCGCGAAGCTGCCAATATAGACGACCGGCTCGCCGCCGCGGGCGGTGACCGCCCCGATCACGGCGACATCGAAACTGGCGCCGAGAGAGGCGAGCACGGTATCGGCATCGCGCGCGTCGACGATCGCCACCATGCCGATACCGCAATTGAAAGTCCGCAGCATCTCCGCCGCCGGAAGCCGCGCCTCCGCTTGCAGCCAGGCGAAGACGGGCGGCAGCTCGATATTCGCAAGATCGATCGTCGCGGCGAGGCCGCCGCCAAGCACGCGCGGCAGATTGTCGGTCAGGCCGCCGCCGGTGATATGGGCGAGCCCCTTGATGGCGCCGGTCTCGCGCATCGCCTTCAGAAGCGGGCGCACATAGATCTGCGTCGGTGTCAGCAGCGCCTCGCCGAGAGACACTCCTAGTGCGAACGGCGCAGGGTCGGTCCAGCGCAATCCCGCTTGCGCGACCACGCGGCGGACGAGCGAGAAGCCGTTCGCATGCACGCCGGAGGACGGCAGCGCGAGGATCACGTCCCCTTCCTCAATATCCGCACGCGGCAGGAGCTGGGCGCGCTCGGCGCCGCCGACCGCGAAGCCCGCCAGATCGTACTCGCCCGCGCCGTAGAGGCCCGGCATCTCGGCGGTCTCGCCGCCGATCAGGGCGCAGCCAGCCTCGGCGCAGCCCTTCGCAATGCTGCCAATCACTGTCTCGGCCACTGTCACGTCGAGCTTGCCGCAGGCGAAATAGTCGAGAAAGAAAAGCGGCTCGGCGCCTTGTACGACGATGTCGTTGACGTTCATGGCGACGAGATCGATGCCGATACCCTCGTGCCGCCCGGTCTCGATCGCGAGCTTCAGCTTGGTGCCGACGCCGTCGGTCGCGGCGACGAGGATCGGGTCCTGAAAGCCGCAGGCCTTGAGATCGAATAGGCCGCCGAACCCGCCGATGCCGCCCAGCACGCCCGTCCGCATGGTTGCCTTGGCGAGGGGGCGGATCGCATCGACTAGGGCGTTGCCTGCGTCGATGTCGACGCCTGCATCGCGGTAGGTCACCGCCGCTTGTTCATTGGATTTTGCGGGCAAGGCTCGCCCTCGGGGTGCAAGAGTGCGGGTTTTGACATAACAATCCGCCCCGTCAAGGCCGAAGGGCGTCGTGCATGCGCCATATTCCGACTATTACCCTGATCCTCGCGAAAGGAGAGCGCCACGTCCGGCGCCGCATGACCCAATGAGTTTTTTCCGAGTCCTGTCCGAACCCTATCCGGCGCCGTTCCGATCGCGGTTGATCCTCTGCCTCATGACGGCTCTTGCGCTTGGCATCGGTCTGCAAGC
>DASQLK010000011.1:0-16431 GCA_035630055.1 Methyloceanibacter sp.
GCGCGGCTTGCCGATGCGCTCGGCACCGAGGAGCAGCCGGCTGGAGATAAAGCTGGTTTTGCGGTGAAGAAGTCGGGCCGTTAGCCGAACGCTGCCGCGGCCTGCTGCAAGAGGCCGACGACACCATCGCCGATCTGCGTAAGGACGAGCGCGATGGCAAGCGCAATGAACATGAGCATCGCGTATTCAATGGCCGTCGCGCCGCACTCGTCGCCGGCAAGACGTCTGGCTTGCACGATCACAAATTTCCACCGCGCACTCATGGCCCTAACGCTCCAACAGACTGGGCAGGGTACGCTTGAGCGGCTCATCGGCGGGCGGCATTGCGTAATCATGCAAACCGTCCGGTCGCGCCCAAGCAAGCTCCTGGCCCTCAAGACCTTCCGCGTTGCCCTGCCAGCGCTGGCAAAGATAGAGCGGCATGAGGAGATGAAAGTCGTCATAGGCATGGGTGACGAAGGTGAGCGGCTTGAGATCCGCGCGCGCAATGTCGATGCCCAATTCCTCTTTCAGTTCACGGATCAAGGCGGCCTCCGGCTCCTCTGTCTTCTCGATCTTGCCCCCGGGGAATTCCCAGAGACCCGCGAGCGGGCGTCCGGCCGGACGCCGCGCAAGCAAAACGCGGCCGTCGGTCCGCACAAGGACACAAGCCGCGACGATGACGATCGGGCGCGCGTTGCCCTCTGTCATGCTCTCACTCCAGGATTAACAAGCGGTTCAGGCCGAAAATGCCGAATTAGGAGCGATAATCCGCGTTAATGGCGATGTAACCGTGGGTGAGATCGCAGGTCCATACGGTGGCCCTGCCCTCCCCTACGCCCACGTCGACGTGGATCTCGAGCTCGGCGTTTTTCATATAGGCGGCGCCGCGTTCCTCTCGATAGGAATCTGCGACCTCCCCATTCCGGGCCACCGCGATATCGCCAAAATCGATCGCCATCCGGTCGCGGTCGGCGGCCTCCCCCGCCTTCCCCACCGCCATGACGATCCTCCCCCAGTTCGGATCCTCTCCGGCGAGCGCGGTCTTCACCAGCGGCGAGTTGGCGATCGACCGCGCAATGGCCCGCGCCGCCCGGTCGCTCTCCGCACCAGTGACATGCAGGGTCACGAATTTCGTCAGTCCCTCGCCGTCCTTCACGATTTGCAACGCGAGGTCTTGCATCACTTCGCGCAGCGCACGCTGAAAGTCGTCGAGGCGCGCATCGTCAGCAGCGGCGACGCGCGGTGCGCCGCGCTTGTGCGCTTGGCCCGTTGCGAAGAGCAGCAGCGTGTCGCTCGTGGATGTATCGCCGTCGATGGTGATGGCGTTGAAGGTCGCATCCGCGGCGGGCAGCAGCATCGCGGCGAGAGCCGGCGCCTCGATCGCGGCATCGGTGAAGAGGAAGCCGAGCATGGTCGCCATGTCCGGCGCGATCATCCCTGCGCCCTTGGCAATCCCGTTGATGGTGACCTCGACGCCCTCGATCTTCGCCGTCCGCGTGGCCAGCTTCGGATAGGTGTCGGTCGTCATGATCGCATGCGCCGCGGCTTCGAAAGCATCCTCCTTCGCGCTTGCTGCCAGCTCGGCGAGGCGCCCGGTGAACTTCGCCGCATCAAGCGGCTCGCCGATCACGCCGGTCGAGGCGATGTAGACATCCGCCTCCAGGCAGGTTGCTGCCGTCGCGGCGGCCTTCGCCGTCGCGTGCACGGCCTCCCGGCCACGCTTCCCCGTGAAGGCATTGGAATTGCCGGAGTTCACGACGAGCGCCCGCGCCTGCCCGTGCGGCAGATGCTTGCGGCACCACTCCACCGGCGCTGACGCCGTCTTCGATTGCGTGAGAACCCCCGCGACCTGGGTCCCGGGCTCGAACAGCGCAAGCAGGAGATCAATGCGGCCGGGATAGCGTATTCCCGCAGCGCAAGCAGCAAGGCGCACCCCCGGAATCCCCGGGAGGCGCGCCAAATGCTTCGGTGCGAAAGGCGAGATCGTGGTCACGGAGCCCCCGCGCGCGACCTGATCAGGTGCGCCCCTTAGTGATTGTCCTCGACGTCTCCCGAGGGAGCCTCGGTCTGGTCTGGCGGCACCTCGCCGCGGAACTGCGCATCCTCCATCGACTTCTTGATGGTCGGATCGAGGATCTCGATCTTGGCGGTGTCGCGCAAGCCCGTAACGATCTCTTGCGCTTTCTGCTGCACGAGCTGCGCCATGATCGCTTCCTTGACCTGATCGAAGCTCGGCAGCTGACGGTCGCGCTTCTCCTCGATCTTGATGATGTGCCATCCGAACGGCGTCTGCACCGGCTCGGAAATGGCGCCGACCTCGAGCGCGAATGCCGCGTCCTCGAACGGCTTGACCATTTGGCCCTTGCCGAAAAAGCCGAGATCGCCGCCCTGGGCGTTCACGTCCTTCGACTTCTCCTTGGCGACGGTGGCGAAGTCCTCACCCTTCTTCAAGCGCGCCGCGACATCCTTGGCCTCGGCCTCGGTCGCCACCAGGATATGGCGGGCATGGAGTTCCTGCTCCGGCTTCACCTGCTTCACGCGTTCCTCGTAGACCTTCTTCGCTTCGTCCTCGGAAACGCTCTCGCGGATCTTGGCATCGAAGAACGCGTCGCGCAGCGCCTGGCGCTGGTGATACTTCACGCGATTCTCGAAAGCCGCGCCTTCATCGAGCTTGTCCTTGTCGCCGGCCGCGGCCATCAGCTCGTTCTCGATGACATATTGCAGGAGAACACGGCGGCGATCGTCAGCGCTGTAGTTGGAGATGCGCGGACCCACCTCCGACGCGGCGAAATCGAGATCGGACTGCTTGATGTCGACCCCGTCCACCTTGGCGACGACCGGGTCGTCGGCGAGCGCCGGGAGGACGCTAAATGCGAGTGCGGCTGCCGCGAGCAGCGAAACTGACCAAGTTTTCACGAAGAGAGATCCTCATATGCGGCGCGCCTGTCGTCCCTGATCTCAGATCGAGAAACGAGGCGCGCGGGTTGGGCTGCTTCCCCGGCGACTTCATAAACTGAGGCCTGGGCATTGCCAAGGGTCGCGGCACGCCCTTGCTGGGAAGCAGGCCCGGGTTTCGGCTTCGCAAAAGTCACCGCTTCCAGGGGAAATGCCATCGCGATTGACCCTCGGAGCATATTTCGGTATTTCTCGACATATGGACATTGAAACCGCCGTCACGAGACTCGGCGCGTTAGCGCAAGAGAGCCGCCTCAAGGTCTTCCGCTTGCTGGTGCGGAGCGGGCCGGAGGGCATGGCGGCGGGCGAAATCGCGCGCAATTTGAAGGTCCCGCACAACACGATGTCCTCGCACCTGGCCATCCTGACGCGCGCGCATCTCGTCACCGCACGCAAGGAGGGTCGTTCAATGATTTACAAGGTAGATATCGAGGGCACGCGCGCACTGCTCGCCTTCCTCGTGGAGGATTGCTGCCAGGGCAAGCCGCAAGTTTGCGCGCCGCTCATTGCGTCCACGCTTGCAGAGTGCTGCACGGCTTAAAGGAGAAGATCATGTCCGCGACGGAGCCTTTGAACGTTCTCTTTCTTTGTACCGGCAATTCGGCGCGCTCCATCATTGCCGAGAGCATTCTGAACCGCATGGGAGCGGGCAGGTTTCGCGCCTACAGCGCCGGCAGCCAGCCTGCGGGCCGCGTCAATCCGTTCGCGCTGAACATCCTACGCAAATCGAACTACGACGTCTCCGAGCTCCGCTCTAAATCCTGGGAGGAGTTCGCCGAACCCGGCGCGCCGGCGCTCGATTTCGTGTTCACCGTTTGCGACAATGCCGCTAACGAGGTCTGTCCCATCTGGCCCGGTCAGCCCATGAGCGCGCATTGGGGGCTCCCCGACCCCGCGGCGGTCGAGGGCACCGATGCCGAACGCGCCCTCGCCTTCGCCGACACGGTCCGCATGCTCGCCCAGCGCATCTCGATCTTCGTCAACTTGCCGTTGCGCGAACTCACGAAGCTGTCCCTCCAGCAACAGCTCGACGAGATCGCTCGCCTTTCCACGACGGCATCCAAGGAGCCGGCGTAACCGCCGCCTCGCGCTCTGCGACCCTGCCGCGCCTTGCGTTGACAAGGATTGGGGCGCCTCTTATGTCTCTTCGCGACTGACTCTTCGGCGTTTTTTCGACGCTTTCTGCGGATTCCACGGGGTCGGCGTGGCAGGGGAAGCTGCCGCTATCCTCCCGGCACGGCTTGCGTGGTCACCGAAGACGCCCCAACGACATGCGATGAGAGGCTGAACCAGCGATGCTTTCCCTTGGCGCTCTCGCGAGCAAGGTCTTCGGCTCGTCCAACGACCGCAAGCTAAAAAAATATTCCATCCGGATTGACTCCATCAACGCGCTCGAGCCGGAGCTCGAGGCCCTCTCCGATGCCGAGCTCCGCGCCCGCACCGAGATCTTCCGCAAGCGCTTCAAGGACGGCGAGACCCTCGACGACCTCCTGCCCGAAGCCTTCGCGACCGTACGCGAAGCCGCAAAGCGCACGCTCGGCCAGCGCCATTTCGACGTCCAGCTCATGGGCGGCATGGTTCTGCATGACGGCAAGATCGCCGAGATGAAGACCGGCGAAGGCAAGACGCTCGTCGCCACGCTCCCCGTCTATCTCAACGCGCTCGCCGGACGCGGCGTTCATGTCGTCACCGTCAACGACTACCTCGCCAAGCGCGACGCCGGCTGGATGGGCGAGGTCTATGAGTTTCTCGGCCTCTCCGTCGGCTGCATCGTGCATGACCTCGCCGACGACCAGCGCCGCGCGCAATACACCGCCGATGTCACCTACGGCACCAACAACGAGTTCGGCTTCGACTATCTCCGCGACAACATGAAATATTCCACCGCCGACATGGTGCAGCGCGGGCATTTCTACGCCATCGTCGACGAGGTGGACTCCATCCTCATCGACGAGGCGCGCACCCCGCTCATCATCTCCGGCGCCATCGACGACCGCTCCGATCTCTACAGTTCCGTCGATGTCATCATCCCGAAGCTGGTCAAGGAGGACTACGAGGTCGACGAGAAGACCCGCGTCGTCACCCTCACCGAGGCCGGCAACGAGCATGTCGAGCAGCTTCTGAGCGAGGCCGGCCTGCTCAAGGGTGAGTCCTTCTACGACGTCGAGAACGTGACCGTCGTGCACCATGTGCAGCAGGCGTTGCGTGCGCACACGCTCTTCCAGCGCGACCGCGATTACATCGTGAAGGATGATGAGGTCGTCATCATCGACGAGTTCACCGGCCGCATGATGTCCGGCCGGCGCTATTCCGAAGGCCTGCATCAGGCGCTCGAGGCCAAGGAGCATGTCTCCATCCAGCCCGAGAACCAGACCCTCGCCTCGATTACCTTCCAGAATTACTTCCGCCTTTACGAGAAGCTCTCCGGCATGACCGGTACCGCCCTCACCGAGGCCGACGAGTTCATGGACATCTACAGCCTCGACGTCGTCGAGGTGCCGACCAACATGCCCATGGTCCGCAATGACGAGGACGACGAGGTTTATCGCACCGCGCAGGAGAAATATCGCGCGATCATCGGGCTCATCGAGGACGCGAGCAAGCGCGGTCAACCGACCCTCGTCGGCACCACCTCCATCGAGAAATCCGAGGTTCTGTCCGAGCTCCTGAAGAAGGACAAGATCCCTCACCAGGTTCTGAACGCCCGCTACCACGAACAGGAGGCTTACATCATCGCCCAGGCCGGTGTGCCGGGTGCGGTGACGATCGCCACCAATATGGCCGGCCGCGGCACCGACATTCAGCTCGGCGGCAATCTCGAAATGCAGGTCGATGCGTGGCTCGCCAAGGAGACCGAGAAGGGCATCGAGCCGAGCGAAGCGCAGATCAATGCGCGTCGCGAGAAGATCAAGTCCGAAATCGCCGAGAAGAAGCGCAAGGCGCTGGACGCGGGCGGCCTCTACGTCATCGGCACCGAGCGGCACGAGAGCCGCCGCATCGACAATCAGCTGCGCGGCCGCTCCGGTCGCCAGGGCGATCCCGGCCGCTCGCGCTTCTTCCTCTCGCTGGAAGATGACCTCATGCGCATCTTCGGTTCGCAGCGCATGGATACGATGCTGCAGGCGCTTGGCCTCAAGGAAAACGAGGCCATCGTCCATCCCTGGATCAACAAGGCGCTGGAGAAGGCGCAAGCCAAGGTCGAAGCGCGCAACTTCGACATCCGCAAGAACCTGCTAAAATTCGACAACGTCGTGAACGACCAGCGCAAGGCGATCTTCGAGCAGCGCCGCGAGCTTCTCGGCGATGCCGATCTCGGCGAGACGGTCGCCGAGATGCGCCGTCACGTCGTCGACGATCTCATCGCCATGCACATCCCGGAGCGTTCCTATGCCGAACAATGGAACCTGGCCGGCTTGCAGGAGGCGGCGCAGCATATCTTCGACCTCGATCTTCCCATCGGCGATTGGGCCAAGGAAGAAGGCGTCGACGAGGCCGACATCCATGACCGGCTGATCAAGGCCGTCGACGAAGCCGCGGCGAAGAAGGCCGCCGACTTCGGTCCCCAGGTCATGCGCCAGATCGAGCGCGCGATCCTGCTCCAGACCATCGACCAGCTCTGGCGCGAACACCTCGTCACGTTGGAGCATTTGCGTCAGGTGATCGGGCTTCGCGGCTACGGCCAGCGCGACCCGCTGAACGAATATAAGAGCGAGGCATTCACACTCTTCGAGACCATGCTGGCGCGCTTGCGCGAGGCGGTGACGGGCCAACTCATGCATGTGCAGCTTGCGCAGCAGGACGAGGTTCCGCCGCTCGATGCCGACCTGCCGCCGATGGAGGTGCATCACATCGACCCCATCACCGGCGAAGACGAGTTTGCTCTGGAGCCCGTCAACGGCGGCGATGGCCGCGGCACGGCCAAGGCAGCGCGCGCGCGGAAATCCGCAAGCGTGGATCCGGCCGATCCCTCGACCTGGGGCAAGGTGCAGCGCAACGCCCTCTGCCCTTGTGGCTCGGGCAAGAAGTACAAGCACTGCCACGGCGCGTTCGGCGGCTAAGAGCGTCAGTCGTTCCCGGCGAGATTAGGCGCGCACTCTTCAGCGATAGCCTTGCCCGCGCCTTCGGTCGTTCCCGGCGCGAAGGCATAACGTCCGTTGCACACCCTGACCGCAGGCGGGATGCGGTTCGCCTCGAAAAGATCGTGCCCCGCCTTGAGGTCGGACCAGAAGCTTTCCCAGGCATAAGCCTTCTTGCGCGCAGCGAGATTGCTCTCCGTCATGCGGAACGGAAAGACGTGGACGGGCACATTCTCCTGCCGTCCATCGAGCGCGGCGGTGATGAAGCGCCAGATCTCGTCGACCCCCTTGTCGGTCATGGCGTAGCAGCCGACCGAGCCGCAGCCGCCATGGACCATCAGGAACGACCCCGTGCGGCCATGGGCGCGGTCGAGTTCATTCGGGAAGCCGAGATTGAAGGAGCGGTGCCAGCGGCTGTTCGGATTGAGCTGCTCGGCGCCGACCGTATAGAAGCCTTCCGGCGCCTGGCGGTCGCCTTCCTTGAGTTTCGGGCCGAGCCGTCCTGACCAGCGGCAAATCGGATAGGTCGCGAAAAGGACATAGCGCCCGTCCTTCTCCACCCAGAGCTCGAGCTCCGATTCGAGCTTGAAGATACGGATGAAGATGGGATCGCCAAGCTTGACCTCTTTCTCCGCGAGCCGCTCGTCAAGCCGCGCAAGATCGGGCGTACCGGGCAGCGGCAGTCCCGCTTGATGCCGCGCCCTGTTCTCTTCGCGCTTGGCGTTGATCTGAATGCGGTCGAGCAGCAGCCGTCCCTCGGGGCTCGTGAGGAACAGCCCGGCGCCGATGGCCGCGAGGATGAGAAGAACAACAATCACGCGCATGATGACGCCAGCATAGGCGACCGGCGCGGCGCTGTCAGGAGAGTGGCGGCTACTTCGCGCTCGGCGTAACGGGGCCGAGGGTGAAGGCGCGGTAAGTCTGCTTCGGCGCGCCGAAGGCGAGGCCTAGCGTGCTGCCGAGCGGCTTCGCCAGCGAGGCTTGTGACATGTTCGGCGGCGTCTTCGACGGCTTGAACGCAACGACCGGCATCTTGCGATAGGGCGGGCAGGCCGCGCTCGGGCTTGGGTTGCCGCCATTCACGAAGGCCGCATTGATCAAATAGCGCCGCTCGCAGACCGCGACCGGCGGAGGCAGGCGCGTAAGCTCGAAATAGTCGTAGCCCTCTTTCAGGTTTTGCCAGAACCCATACCACTGGTGGTTCTTCTGTGCGGCCATGTTGGCCGCGGTCATGCGGAAGGGATAGGCCTGGATCTGGAACTGCGACTGGCCGCCTTCGAGCGCTTCGCGCGCCAGGATGTAGATCTCTTCCACGACGGCGTCCGTCATCGCGTAGCAGCCCGACGACGTGCAATCGCCATGCACCATGAGGTCGGCGCCTGTCCGTCCATAAGCGCGGTCATACGCGTTGGGGAAGCCGATATTGAAGGCAAGGTGATATTTGCTGCGCGGATTCATCTGGTCCTTGTTGACCACATAGAACCCCTCCGGCGACTGGCGGTCGCCCTGCTTGATCTTCGGTCCGAGATTTCCGGAATAGCTGCAGATCGGGTAGGTCTTGAAGTGATAGTAGCGGCCGTCGTCCTTGGCCTTCCAGATTTCGAGCTCGGACTCGGCCTTGAAGATGCGCACGAGGATCGGCCCGTTCTCCTCCATGCCTTTCTCGGCGAGGAGTGCCCGCGTCTGCGCCGGCAGGGGCTTCATGTAAGCGGGCGCAAACTGGCCGCAGCCGGCAAGCCCGCCGGCCATGATGGCCAACGCGCTTCCTGCGACAACGGTTCGTACCCAACATGAACGAAGCATACGCAGTGCCCCTTGCGCACGTCGGTTCAAGATCGAACGTGAGAGGTTAAAGCGAAGTTGAGCGCCCACAGGAGTATTGCGCCCCCCTCGGCCCTCCCCCCTATAGATCTTGATACTAGCAAAATCTGAATTGCGAGTGGAATCAAAAAATGGCGCTTTTTTGGGCGCGGATCCTAGCTGGCTCGGCCCATGGCGAGGAATTTTTCGCGCCTTTCCTTGCGAATCTGCTGTGGCGTCAACCCGTCGAAGTCGGCCAGCGCTTGAGCAATCGTCTCTCCGGCGGCGCGCACGACCTCGACGCCATCCCGGTGTGCGCCGCCCATAGGCTCGGGAATAATGCCGTCTACGATGCCGAGCCGGAGCAGATCCTGGGCTGTGATCTTCATGTTCGTGGCGGCATCCTGGGCTCTGGTCGAATCTTTCCACAGGATTGATGCGGCCGCCTCCGGCGAAGCGACCGTATAGATCGAATGTTGGAGCATGTAGATGCGGTTGGCTGTGGCGATGGCCACCGCACCGCCGGAGCCGCCCTCCCCGATGATGATCGCGATGATCGGCACCCCGAGGCCGAGGCAGCAATCCGTCGACCGGGCGATGGCCTCCGCCTGTCCGCGCTCCTCGGCGCCGATACCCGGATAAGCGCCAGCGGTGTCGACCAGGGCGATCACCGGCATGGAGAACTTGTCGGCCATCTGCATCAGGCGCACCGCCTTGCGATACCCTTCCGGCCGCGCCATGCCGAAATTGTGCTTGATGCGCCCCTCGGTATCGGAGCCCTTCTCGTGGCCGATGATCATGACGGATCGGTCGCCCATGCGCCCGATGCCGCCGATGATGGCGTGGTCCTCGCCGAAATAACGGTCGCCGGCCAACGGCGTGAAGTCCTGCGCCAACCCCTTGATATAGTCCCGGAAATGCGGCCGCTCAGGATGCCGCGCGACCTGCGTCTTCTGCCACGGCGTCAGCTCGGCATAGGTCTCCTTCAAGGTCTCTTCCGCCTTGGTCTGGAGCCGCGCCAGTTCCTCCTCGATCGAAACCGACCGCTGTTCGCCCGCAAGCGCCTTGAGCTCGGCCACCTTGCTCTCAAGCTCTGCTATCGGTTTTTCGAAATCGAGATAGGTACGCATCAGCCTGCTATGGGCTTTGGGGATATCGCTCCGCGGCGCTTTTCCGCGATTAAGGCAACGGCGCGTGGTTGTAAGTGGCCTTCTCGCGACACCCTGTCAACGGGCGCTACGCCGCGGCCACGGCCACGAGCTTAGCGCCGTTTCGTTAAATGAGCCTGAGCCAGGGGGTGGTGCTGCTCCACAAGGCGCCGCAGCCGCTCCTCGATGACGTGGGTATAAATCTGCGTCGTGGAGATGTCGGCGTGGCCGAGAAGTTGCTGCACGGTCCGCAAATCCGCCCCCCGCTCGAGCAGATGGCTGGCGAAGGCGTGGCGGAGCACGTGCGGCGACACCCGCGCCGGCTCGATGCCGGCGGCGATGGCGAGCGCCTTCAATTCCTGTCCGAAGCGCTGCCGCGTTAGGTGCTGCGTCCCGTCCGTCGAGGGGAAGAGCCATGGCGAGGGCGCGCGCGCTGGATCCGCGCTACGCGCGGCGAGATGCGCCCCGATCGCCTTTCGCGCCGCATCGTTAAGCGGAACGAGTCGCTCGCGGCCGCCCTTGCCCTTGATGGTGAGCACGCGATCGTCGCTGCTCAGCACCTGGCGCGGCAGGCTCAGGAGTTCCGACACGCGCATGCCTGTGGCGTAGAGCGTTTCAAGAAGAGCGTTGAGGCGGAATGCGCGTAAGCGCGGCGCACCCTCCGCCGCGCGCGTTGCACCATCGGCCGCCGTGTCGAGCAGCGCCTCGACCTCCGCGAGCGACAGGATCTTCGGCAGCGGTCGGCCGAGCTTCGGACTGTCCACCGCGGACGCCGGATCGTCCGTGCGCATGCCCTCGGCCAGAAGGAAGCGGAAGAACTGCCTGATGGCGGAAAGCTTCCGCGCCCGCGATGACGGCGCCAGCCCTTTGCGTGCAAGACCCGCAAGAAAGGCGCGCAAGTCGTCCGCGCTGGCGGTGGCTGCGCTCGAGCTCTTCACCGCAAGGAAGGCAAGGAACTCGGTGAGGTCTCGCGTATAGGCCTCGATCGTATGCGCCGCCGCACCACGCTCCGCGCTCAGCATGTCGAGAAAGAGCGCAAGCTCTGCCGAGCCTGAGCCTTTCGCGGTCATCACCGCTAGCCCTTTCCGCGTGCGGGCCAATGCGCGTACAGCGCCTCGAAGCCGATCGCTCTCGCCTCCGCGTCGAGGCCAGCGCGCTTCAGCGCGCGCATCGCGTCCCCGAGCGCGATTAGGTTTGCGCCGCCCGGGCCATCGGGACCAAGCACCGCTGCGCTCAGCAGGATCGTGCGGCCGGTGTGCCCTCCGTCCGCTGCTTCCTTGAGAGCGGTGAGCACGCCCGTCTCGGGAAGATAGCCATCGGTCGGCTGCGGCTCCTTGCTCGCGGCATCCCAAAGCGGAATCGGCACATTGTAGTTGAGCGCATCGAGGACCGTGACGAGGCGGTGCAGCAGCGGCGCGGGAAGCTTGCCCGCCATCGCAACGTCGACGCCCGTCTGCAGCGCGGCGTCCGCGCGCGGATCGCTTGGATTGCGTGCGGCAAGGAGAAGTTGCCAGCTTTTGACGCGGTCGCCACCGGCAGCCACGAATGCCCACGCGCTTTGCTCGTCGCCGGAAAGCGCTGCGACGCGCACGCCAGTCTCCGCGAACATGTTGGCTTGCGAGTCCTGGGCGAGACCGGCATTCGCTTGCGCGAGCGCTTGCGCAAGCGGCACTTCAATGCCCGCATCCTTGCCGCTCGCCAGCAGCGCGTCGATCGACTCCGCGCGGAACTTCGCCGCCGTTGCGCCTTCCACGGCGGCAAACAGCTTGGCGCGCAGCGCGGACGGTGATTGCGCAGACTTCGGCAGCTTCGCCGCGGCGTCGCGATAGGCACGGGCAAGTGTGGCGCCGTCGATGATGTTGAGCGCAGCGGCGCGCTCTGCGGCCACCGCGCGCGCTTCCGCCGGCGCTGCCGGATCTTGCGCGAGCAGAAACAGGAGCCGTGGCGATGCCCGGCTCGCGATGTCGGCAGGCACGCTGTCTTTGTCGAGAGCGAGGAAGACATAGTCGACGATGTCGACGCTCTTCGGCGCGCTCACGGGATCGCCGCCGCCGCTCTTGTCCAATCGCGCGACGATTGCCGTGGGCAGCGTAACGTCGACGTTGGAATCGCGCGCGAGTTGGAGCGCAAGGCCGACGGCGCCGAAATCGCCTTTAGTTGCAGCGCAGTAGGCCGGGATGAGATAGGTCGCGCGGGTCGTGTCGCTGTTCGGATTTGCGGACGGCGGCGCCGGCCCGATCGTCGTGGCGCACGCCTCTTCAACCCGATTTAATGCAAGGAGAACAATGGCATAGCGGGCAGACGCGCCGGGCTCGTTGGAAGCGGTGGCTTGGCTCAGGAGCTGGGCGAGTTCCTCCATCCGTCCGGCGCGCTCCAGCGCCCCGACCTTGAGCGCAAGCTCCTGCCCGCCGCCTTGGTCGACGGCTAAGGCCCTGGCAATCAAGGACGAAAGGGCCGGCGATGCCGACGGCAGCGGCGCTTGCTGGATGAGCTGACGAAGCGCTCCGAGGTCAACCCCCTGCCAGATATTGGCCGGCAGCGCGCTCGCCTGACCTCCGCTCCTATCGCCACCGGAAATTGCCGGGGATTGCGAAGGAAATGCGGGGGATTGCGGTTGGATTGCGGGGAATTGCGGGGAAACACCGCTGGACTGCGGATCGGCGCCCGGACCCTGCTCGCCATAGGCCGGCGGCGGCTGCGGCGTGATGTTGAGCGGTCCGTCAGGCGCCGGATCCTGACCCAGCGGGTCTTGACCCTGAAGACCCTGACCCGGCGGGTCCAGCGGCGATGGCGGCGCGGCGGCTTGCCCCGGCTGCTGCCACGGCAGCGGCTCGGGGGGACCGGCTGCCCCCGGCAAGGGTTCGGCCGGACCGGCTGTGCCCGGCAGCGGCGGATAGTCGTCTTCCCGCTGAGGGTAACCCGCGCCGGAGGGGGGAGGATAAGCCTGCTGCTGCTGGTCTTGTGGTGAGCCGCTGCCAGGTGGTGGCGGGTAGGCCCCTTGGGGCGAGGGCGCTAGGCCCGGATCAGGTTCGCTCGCACCCGGGAGCGGCGGCAGCTGGTTCCGCTCAATTTGCGCCGCCGCCAGCGTCGGCAGCGTCAGTATCGCCATCAACAGAGCCAGAAACGCTGGGATCGGCCTCAGCATCCGAAGTTGCGGGCAACGGCACTTCGATCGGGCGCGCAGTGACATTCCGCAGCGACTTGGAGATTTCCTTGGGCTCCGGCTGGAAATACTCGGCCAGCACGTAGAGGCTTCCAGCGATGGCACCGGCGATGACCCCTATCGACACCAGTAAACGAAACAGTGTTGGCATGCAGCGCCCGCCTTCCCTCAACCGTCTTTTAGTCGCGAACAGGGCCTTATTATGGCTTCGACCCGGGCTGGCGCTCTATCATTGCGCCCATCATGGCCGATTCGAAAGCAAGATGTCAGCCTGGGAACAGTGTGGGACCGTGACCGCAGGCCTCCCCGAAGGAAAGAAGAAGGACGATCCCGCGCGCCTCGCCGCGATCCGCGATCTTCTCGGCGCGCGCAGCATCGTGCTGATCGGCCTCATGGGAGCCGGCAAGACCGCCGTCGGCCGCCGCCTCGCCGCCCGTCTCGAGATCGACTTCGTTGATGCCGACACCGAGATCGAGATTGCCGCGGGCCAGACCATCCCCGAGATCTTCGCCGAGCATGGGGAAACTTTCTTCCGCGCCGGGGAACGCAAGGTCATCGCCCGGCTCCTGGACGCCGGCCCCCAGGTCCTCGCCACCGGCGGTGGCGCCTATATGAACCCCGAAACGCGGGCAAATATTAAGAAGAACGGCATATCCGTGTGGCTACACGCGGAGCTTCCGGTCCTGATGCGGCGGGTGGGCAAGCGCGACAACCGCCCTCTACTTGCGGCAGGCGACCCGGAAACTGTAATGCGCGAGCTCATGACCGAGCGTTATCCCTTTTACGCCGAAGCCGACATCACGGTGGAGAGCCGCGACGTGCCGCACGACATCATCGTCGGCGCGGTGATCGACGCGCTCGCGGCGAAGCTCATTCCGAAGCCGCCCAAGAAAGGTTCGGCCAAGCCCGACAAGGTGACGTGATGCGCGACAGCGCAGCCGCGCCCGCCAACGGTGCGCGCGAAACAACCATCGACGTCGCACTGGGCGACAGAAGCTATCCCATCGTCATCGGCGAGGATCTCCTAGGCTCCGCCGCCGAGCGCATCGCGGCAAGCCTGCCGGCCGCCCGCTGCGCCATCGTGAGCGACACGACCGTAGCCGCGCTGCATCTCAGCCCCCTCAAGAAAAGCCTGAGCGACGCCAAGCTCTATCTCGGTGAGGTGGTGGTGCAGCCGGGAGAAGCGAGCAAGAGCTTTCCCGTGCTCGCAGACGTCTCGGAGCAATTGCTCGAACTCGGCGTCGAACGCGGCGACTGCGTCGTCGCATTCGGCGGCGGTGTTGTCGGCGATCTCGCCGGCTTTGCGGCAAGTATCCTCCGCCGCGGCGTGCGCCTCGTGCAGATACCGACCACCCTTCTCGCCCAGGTCGACTCCTCCGTCGGCGGCAAGACCGGCATCGATACGCGCCAGGGCAAGAACCTGATCGGCACTTTCTACCAGCCGAGCCTCGTCCTTGCCGACACGAAGGTGCTCGACACGCTGAGCGAGCGCGATTTCCGCGCAGGCTACGCCGAGGTCGTGAAATACGGCCTGCTGGGCGACGCCGACTTCTTTGCATGGCTCGACCGGGATTGGCAGGACGTGTTTGCAGATCGCGGCGATGCGCGGCGGCGCGCCATCGAGACGAGCTGCCGTGCCAAGGCCGCCATCGTCGCCAAGGACGAGCGCGAGGAAAGCGGCACCCGTGCCCTCCTCAATCTCGGCCACACCTTCGGCCACGCGCTGGAAACTTTCGCCGGTTACTCGGACCGGCTGCTGCATGGCGAAGCCATCGCCATCGGCATGCGCCTTGCCTTCACCTATTCCGTGGCTGACGGGCTGTGCCCGGCGGATGATGCGCTGCGGGTCGAGCAACATTTCAAGGCGGTCGGGCTGCCGACCCAGATCGCGGACATTCCCAGCGACACGCCCACGCCGCAAGAGCTCCTGCGGCTCATGTCGCAGGACAAGAAGGTGAAGGGCGGCAAGCTCGCGCTCGTGCTCGTGCGCGGCATCGGCGCGGCATTCGTCGAGCCCGACATCGAGCCGGAAAGCCTGAGTGCGTTTCTAGAGAAGGAGTGCCAGAGACGATGACCTTAGGCTTAGGACTGACGCTCGGCGCAATCCTCGGTCTCTTGATCTTCTCCGCCTTCTTCTCAGGCTCGGAGACAGCGCTCACGGCAGCATCGCGTGCGCGCATGCACGCGCTCGAGCAGGAAGGCAATGCCCGCGCCAGCATCGTGACTCGGCTTCTTCTCAGCCGCGAGCGCTTGATCGGCGCTTTGCTGCTCGGCAACAACCTTGTCAACATCGCCGCGTCGGCGCTTGCGACAAGTCTGTTCCTCGCCATGTTCGGCGAGGCCGGCGTTGCGTACGCCACCATCGTGATGACGGTCATCGTCGTCGTGTTTTCCGAGGTGATGCCGAAGACCGTTGCGATCACAAATCCCGACCGTTTCGCCCTTGCGGTCTCGCCGCTGGTACGCATCGTGGTCTTCGTCTTTGCGCCGATCACGAAGGCAGTTCAGCTCTTCGTTCGTTTCCTCCTCCGCATCTTCGGGGCCTCCGTGAGTGAGGACGCCGAAGTGTTTTCGGCGCACGAAGAATTGCGCGGCGCGATCGAGCTGCATCACAAGGAAGGCGGGGTCAAAAAGCTCGACCGCGACATGCTCGGCGGCGTACTCGACCTGCGCGATTTGAGCGTATCCGACATCATGGTCCATCGCACCAACATGGATACGCTCGATGCCGAGTTGCCAATTGAAGAAATCGTCGACGCCGCGCTCAAGAGCGCGCATACCCGGCTGCCGCTGTGGCGCGGCGAACGCGAGCAGATTGTCGGCATCCTGCATGCGAAGACGCTGCTTAGGGCATTGCGGCAGGTGCGCGATGACGTGAGCCAGCTCGACATCATGGCGCTGGCCACACCGCCCTGGTTCGTGCCCGATACCACGACGCTCAAGGCTCAGCTTAGCGCCTTCCTCAAGCGCAAGTCGCACTTCGCCATCGTCGTTGATGAGTACGGCGAGGTGATGGGGCTTGTGACCCTGGAAGACATCATCGAGGAGATCGTCGGCGAGATCACCGATGAGACCGACATGGCGGCCGCACTTGCAAAGCCGCAACCCGACGGCTCGCTCGTGGTGGACGGGTCGGTTCCCATTCGCGACGTGAACCGGCTGATGGACTGGGACATTCCGGACGAAGAAGCGACGACGATCGCGGGTGTCGTGATCTACGAGGCGCAGACCATTCCCGATCCCGGGCAAGCCTTCACCTTTCACGGCTTCCGCTACGAGGTGCTGAAGCGGCAGCGGAACCGCATTA
>DASQLK010000012.1:0-3291 GCA_035630055.1 Methyloceanibacter sp.
CGGCGGATAGAGCCGCATGGCTTCCTGGAAGATCATCTCCACGAGCGTCAGACGCGCCACCTGCGCCGGCTCGATTGGTCCATCGCCAATCACGTCGCGAATTTCCTGGCGCGCACGCTCCTGCCACTGCGGAAAAAGTGCCAGCAGATAGAGCGTCCAGGTCAGGGCCTGCGCCGTCGTCTCGTGTCCCGCCATGAGAAATGTCACGACATTATCCACGATGAGCGCGTCGGGCATCGCTTCCCCCGTTGCGGGATCGCGCGCAGCGATCAGCTGCGACAGCAGATCCGTGCCTTGCGCTTCGCGTCCCTCCGCGCGGCGGCTTGCAAGCACGCGTGCCGCCACCGCGCGCAGCTCTCGCCCGGCGCGCCGCATGCGCAGGAAGCCCGGGTGCGGCGTGCCGCGCGGCATGTGCAATGTGGTCAGCGCAAGCTTCCAGGCGGACTCGCGGAGGAACGTCGATCCGTAGCGGTCGATGCGCTCCCGCTCGTCGTCGGCGAGATTGGCGCCGAGCACGGTGTCCTGGAGCGCGTGCAGGGTCGCGCTCGCCATGTCGGCGTCGATCGGTTGCACCGCGCCCGGCGTTGCCTGCTTCCACCGCTGCAACGGCGGGGTGCAGGCTTTGGCAAAGGCGGACGTGAAGCCGAGCATTTCCTCCGCCCGGAACAAAGGCGCGGCGAGGCGCCGCTGCCAGCGCCAGGCGTCGCCCTCTGCCGAGAGCAGCCCGCCTCCAATCGCGTCACCGAGGACGTCGTCATAGAGAGGCTGCTTGGAAAAGCGGCCGCTATCGGCGAGAAGCACCGCCTGGATCGTTTCCGGGTCCATGACGAACGCGGTCTCGATGCCCATCCAGCGATAGACGATGAGGGGCTCCTCGTAGAAATCCGTGCCCCAGGCGGCGATGGGATTGCCGATGAGCCGCGCGATCAGCAAAGGAAATGCGAGCCGGCCGCTGGGCGGGCGGGGCAGATTTGCGACAATTGCGTCTGATGTCATCGGCTTACGAGAGTGTTGGCATCCGACGATAGTTGAAAGCCGGGGCATAGGTCGATAAAGCTGCGGCAAGAGGCCACGATATCGCCTTCCGCAACACCTAAATGGGTCCAATGACCACGGAAACCCCGACACCGCTCTTGGACAACGTCCGCGCGCCGGAGGATCTGCGCGCCATCGACGATGCCGATCTGCCGCAGCTTGCCGAGGAATTGCGCCAAGAGACGATCTCCGCGGTTTCCGTGACCGGCGGCCATTTGGGCGCCGGGCTCGGCGTGGTGGAACTGACCATTGCTTTGCACAAAGTCTTCGATACGCCGCGCGACAAGGTGATCTGGGACGTTGGGCATCAGTCCTATCCCCACAAGATTTTGACCGGGCGCCGCGATCGCATTCGCACCTTGCGCCAAGCGGGCGGTCTCTCCGGTTTCTGCAAGCGCGCCGAGAGCGACTACGACACGTTCGGCGCCGGCCACTCCTCCACTTCGATTTCCGCCGGCCTCGGCATGGCTGTCGCGCGGGACCTGGACGGCGAGAAGCATAATGTCATCGCCGTGATCGGCGACGGCGCCATGAGCGCCGGCATGGCCTACGAGGCCATGAACAACGCGGGCGCGATGGACTCTCGCCTCATCGTCATTCTCAACGACAACGACATGTCGATCGCGCCGCCGGTCGGCGCCATGAGCGCCTATCTGGCGCGGCGCATCTCCGGCGTGACCTATCGCCAACTCCGCAACTGGGCAAAGCAGCTGGCGAAGAAGCTGCCCAAGGCGTGGGAGCGCCGCGCGGCGCGCGCAGAGGAATATACCCGCGGCTTCTGGTCCGGAGGCACGCTGTTCGAGGAGATGGGCTTCTATTATGTGGGCCCGATCGATGGGCACAATTTCGATCATTTGCTGCCGGTGCTGCGCAACGTACGCGACCTGGAGAATGGGCCGATCCTCATCCATGTCGTGACGCAGAAGGGTAAGGGCTACGAGCCGGCGGAAATCTCCGCTGACAAGTTCCACGGCGTCGGTCGCTTCAATGTCATCACCGGTGCCCAGGAGAAGGGCCCCGCCGCTCCGCCGACCTATACCAAAGTGTTCGCCGACGCGCTCATCGCCGAGGCGGAGGCCGATCCCAAAGTCGTCGCCATCACCGCGGCAATGCCGTCCGGCACCGGGCTCGATCGCTTCGCCGAAAAATTCCCGGAGCGGACCTTCGATGTCGGCATCGCCGAGCAGCACGCGGTGACATTCGCGGCAGGCCTGGCAGCCGAGGGGTACAAGCCGTTCGCTGCGATCTATTCGACCTTTCTCCAGCGCGCCTATGACCAGGTCGTGCACGATGTCGCGATTCAGCACCTTCCCGTGCGCTTCGCCATCGACCGCGCCGGGCTCGTTGGCGCCGATGGGCCCACCCATGCCGGCGCCTTCGATGTTGCGTATCTGTCCTGCCTGCCGGGCATGGTGGTCATGGCTGCGAGCGACGAGGTCGAGCTGATGCACATGGTGGCGACGGCCGCCGCCATCGAGGACGGGCCATCCGCCTTCCGCTATCCGCGTGGCGAGGGGACCGGCCTTACGTTGCCCGCGCGCGGGAAGGTGCTCGATATCGGTAAGGGGCGCGTCCTGCGCGAGGGCTCCAAAGTGGCCCTCCTGTCGTTCGGCACCCGGCTCGCCGAATGCCTCACGGCGAGCGAGCAGCTGGCGAGCTTTGGCCTCTCCACCACGGTGGCCGATGCGCGCTTCGCCAAGCCGCTTGATCTGGAGCTCCTGCGCCAGCTCGTAGCCCATCACGAGGTGCTAGTGACGGTGGAGGAGGGCTCGGCGGGCGGGTTCGGCGCGCAGATACTGCATGCGCTGGCCGCGGAAGGACTTCTCGATCGCGGACTCAAGATTCGCACCCTGACCCTGCCGGACCGCTTTATCGAGCAGAACAAGCCAGCAGCCATGTATGCGGAAGCGAAGTTGGACGCCGGCAATATCGCCGCCACCGTGCTCGCGGCGCTCGGCCGCGAGGCGGGAGGCGCCGAGATCGTGCGCCTCGCCTGACGCTTAGCTGACCCGGCAGTCCTTGCGGAACTGATCCACAGCCTGCTCGCGGCCGGCGTCGGACATCGTCTTCGTGGTGAAGCCCATTTTGAGCGTCACCGGACCATCGGCGCGCAGCACCGTGAGCAAGGGCTCGACCTCTACCTCCCCCGCTTCGGCGAACATGGACGCGGACTTGCGGTCGATCTCGGACTGCGCTTTCAGGGTCGCCTTCTCGCTGCCGCCGCTGATCTCGATGGTGACGGGCTGGCCCGGCCGC
>DASQLK010000013.1:0-10437 GCA_035630055.1 Methyloceanibacter sp.
AGGTCGAACCAGGAGATCATCTCTTCGGTCGACATGATCTCGGCATCGCCATGACTCCACCCGAGACGCACCAGATAGTTCCGCAAGGCCGCCGGCAGATAACCCATGTCGCGATAGGCCTCGACGCCGAGGGCGCCGTGCCGCTTGGACAGCTTCGCGCCGTCCGGTCCGTGAATGAGCGGCACATGCGCGAAGATGGGAGTTTCCCACCCAAGCGCTTTATAGATCTGCGACTGCCGGGCGGCGTTGGTCAGGTGGTCGTCGCCGCGGATGACATGGGTAATGCCCATGTCGTGATCGTCGACGACGACGGAGAGGTTATAGGTCGGCGAGCCGTCGCTTCGCAGGATGACCAGATCGTCGAGATCCTTGTTCGCGAACGTCACGCGTCCCTGCACGCGATCCTCGATGATCGTCTCGCCTTCACGCGGCGCCTTGAAGCGGATGGCCGGCGTGACGCCCGCCGGCGCATGGCCCGCGTCGCGGTCCCGCCATGCGCCGTCATAGCCGGGTGGGCGTCCTTCCGCCCGGGCAAGCTCCCGCATCGCTTGCAGCTCGTCCGGCGAGGCATAGCAGCGATAGGCATTACCGTCGGCGAGGAGGGTCTCGGCCACTTCGCTATGCCGTTCGGCCCTGGCGAGCTGATAGACGGGCTCGCCGTCCCATTCGAGCCCAAGCCAGCGCAGTCCGTCTAGGATCGCGAGGATGGCGCCCTCGGTCGAACGCGCCTGGTCGGTGTCCTCGATCCGGAGCAGCATCTTGCCGCCCTTGGCCTTCGCGTAGAGCCAGTTGAAGAGTGCCGTCCGGGCGCCGCCGATATGCAGATAACCCGTGGGGGAGGGCGCAAAGCGTGTGATGACCGGTTCGCTCATGAGGCTCGGGCAGGCTCCGCTAAAAGATGGGGCTGGAACGCGGGCTGATGTAGCATAGGGGGCGGATGCGGGTAAGGGCAGGCTCCGCCTGCACTGTGCATCATGGCGGGGTACGAGCAGAGCTTGGATCGGGACGGCGGCCGCCGTGAGCGGCAAGGATGGATCTCGCGCGCCGTCTCGGCCGTGCAAGACGCCCTGGAGGCTGAGTCCGAGCGCTGGTTCGTCTGGCTGCCGGTGCTCTTTTCGTGCGGCATCCTGCTCTACTTCAGTTTGCCCACAGAGCCCGACGCGCGCGTGGCACTTGCCCTGCCTTTGATTGCGCTCGCCATCGCTGTGGGGACACGCCAAGCAACCTTTGGTCTCGTGCTCGGCGGCGCTCTTCTCGCCTTGGCTGCCGGCTTCGCCACCGCCAAGATCCGCACCGACTCCGTGAGCGCGCCGGTCCTGGAGAAGGAGCTTCGTTTCACCGAGTTGCGGGGTTGGATCGAGACCCTCGAGGGACGCGAGGGTAACCGCAAGCGCCTGACCCTTCGCGTCATCGCGCTTGGCGACCTCGCACCGTCCGCGATGCCGCATCGCGTGCGCGTGACCGCGAGCAGCAAGGCGGCAGCCGGTCTCCGCACCGGCGATGCGGTTTCATTGAAAGCGACGCTTCAGCCGCCGCCCGAGCCGGTGCAGCCGGGCGCCTTCGATTTCGGCCGCACCGCCTGGTACGACAGCCTCGGCGGCATCGGCTACGCCACGAGCCGCATCGAGCGCTTCACGCCGAGTGTTTCGCCGTCTTGGACCATTTGGGCCTGGGCACAGATCGATGCTGTGCGTGACCAGGTGAATGAGCGTGTGCGCCGGGCATTGCCGGGTCAAACCGGCGAAATCTCGGTGGCCCTCATCACCGGCGAGCGCGGCGGCATCCCGGAGCGCGTGAATCAGGCCATGCGCGATTCCGGCCTGGCGCACATCTTGTCGATCTCCGGGCTGCATATGGCGATCATGGCCGGCACCGTGTTCTGGCTGGTGCGGGCCGCTCTCGCGCTCTTCCCATCGATTGCGTTGCGCTACTCCATCCGCAAATGGGCGGCGGCCACTGCCATGCTTGCAGCACTTCTTTATCTCGGCCTATCGGGCGCCGCCGTTCCGACGGTGCGGTCCTGGATCATGACAAGCCTCGTGCTGCTGGCCGTTCTCCTCGACCGGCCCGCGCTCACCATGCGCAACGTCGCGCTCGCGGCCCTTGCCATCCTGATCGTCGCGCCGGAGTCGCTTTTCGATGCCAGCTTTCAGATGTCGTTCGCCGCGGTCGTTGCGCTGATCGCTCTTTATGAATGGCTGGGGCAGCGCGAGCGTAGCCCAATCTCAGACGTGAGCCTCTTCTGGCGCACGCTGCGGATGGGCGGACTTCTCTTTTGGGGCGCGGCGCTCACAACCATCATTGCCAGTTTCGCCGTTGCACCCTTCGCGCTTTATCACTTTCACCGCGTCACGCATTTCGGTCTCCTCGCGAACCTGATTGCGACGCCGCTCGTCACGCTCCTCGTGATGCCCATGGCGCTCCTTTCTCTCGTCGCCATGCCCTTTGGGCTTGAAGCTTGGCCGCTGAAAGCCATGGGCGTCGGCGTCGATCTTATGGTTGCGACCGGCGAATGGGTCGCAGGATTGCCCGGTGCCGTCACCGTGCTTCCGGCCGTGTCGGGCAATGGGCTCGCCCTGGTCGTTCTCGGCGGCCTCTGGCTCTGCCTCTGGCGAACTCGACTGCGCATCCTAGGCGTCGGCATCATCCTGCTCGGCTTCATCCTCGCTCCAGGCACCCACCGTCCAGACATCCTTGTCGAGGCGAACGGCGAGGCGCTGGCCTTGCGCGGTTCCGACGGCACGCTGATGCTCGCCCCGGCTTCGACCGGCAAGTACAGCGTGGAGAAATGGCTTCTCGCCGACGGCGACGCCCGCGAGGCAAGCACTGTCGGACCGGGAAGCTTCCGTTGTGATCCCCTCGGCTGCATCGGCACCGTCAAGGGAAAGACCGTGGCGCTTGTGCGGCACCCTGCGGCGCTTGCCGACGATTGCCGCCGCGCGGACATCGTGATCGTGCCCTTCACCGTCGGCGAGCGCTGTCGCGCCGCGATCGTCGTCGACCGCCGGAGACTCAAGTCAGGCGGCGCGCATGCCCTTTATGTCGAGGAATTTTCGGTTCGCACCGAGACGGTCGCCGCGGCGCGCGGAATGCGTCCATGGGTGCCGGCGAGACCGGCGTCGCAAAGACAAACGCCGGAAGTTGGAAGCGCGTATGCCAAAGGAGATGGAACGTACGGAGCGGCGGAACAGCTCCCCGTACGAAATCAGTAGCGGCGCACCAAACCCACAAGCCGGCCCTGCACTCGCACACGGTCCGGGCCGAAAATGCGCGTCTCGTAGGAGGGATTAGCAGCTTCGAGCGCGATGGAATCGCCACGCCGGCGCAAGCGCTTCAACGTCGCTTCTTCCTCATCGACCAGCGCAACGACGATGTCGCCATTATTGGCGTCCTCGCATTTCCGCACGATGATGGTATCGCCCTCGAGGATGCCGGCCTCGATCATCGAATCGCCTTTGACCTCGAGTGCATAATGCTCGCCCTTGGAGAGAAGCTCCGGCGGCACCTCGATCGTGCTTAGCCGCGTCTGGATCGCCTCGATGGGAACGCCGGCAGCGATACGGCCCATGACCGGAATGGCCACCGTTTGCGGCAGGCTTTCGCCCTCCGCCATCTGCGGCACGCGGCCGAGACTGCCTTCGATCACGCTTGGTGAGAACCCGCGCGACCGGGCGACGGCGCCTTGCGGCACCGAATCGGGCAGACGGACGATTTCCATAGCGCGGGCCCGGTGGGGCAGGCGCCGCAAGAAGCCGCGCTCCTCTAGCGCCGTGATAAGGCGGTGAATGCCCGACTTCGATTTGAGGTCGAGAGCTTCCTTCATCTCGTCGAAGGAGGGCGGAACGCCGGACTCCTTCAAACGCTCATGAATGAACATGAGAAGCTCTTTTTGCTTCGTCGTGAGCATTTGGTCCCCTTAAAGCGACGGAGCACAGGCCCCTGTACAAACCATGAACACGTTATCTGTTCTATATGTGTTCTGCAAGTCTTAAGCGAGAAGAGAGCGTGAACATCCGCCCGCTCTCGTTGCTGAAGCGATTCGGGTTGCCGAGGGCTTAACTGGCGCTAGAGCGGGATGATCTTCACGGGATCGCCCGCGTTGCCGGCGGGGGCGTCCGGCGCTCTGACGATCAGGCAGTCCGCGAGGACGAGCGCCGCCACGAGGGAGCTGTCCTGGGAGGGCAGGGCCGTCACGATCCTGCCCCCATCGCTGATGGTCGACGTGGCGCGGATATAGTGCTGTCGCGGCCCGTTCGCCTCCAGGTCCGCTCCCAGCACCGCCACAAGCTCCGTTGCCTGGTCGCTAGCGCCGAGCAAGCGGCGCAGCATGGGCTTAAGGAAGACGTGGGCGCAGACAAAGGCCGAGACGGGATTTCCCGGCAGGCCCAGGAAGCGGGTCGACCCCATGCGCCCATAGAGGAGGGGCTTTCCCGGCCGCATCGCCACTTTCCAGAAATCGAGGACGAGGCCCTCCGGCTTGAGCGCGCTCGCCACGAGGTCGCGCTCTCCCACAGAAGCCCCGCCGATCGTGACGAGAATGTCCGCCGCACTTCCAGCGCGGGCGAGGGTCGCGAGACTGTCGGGATCGTCCTTGGCAATGCCGAGGCTTAGCGCTTCGCCGCCGCTCTGCCGCACAAGCGCCGCAAGACCCGCGGGCACCGAGGAGACGATCTGGTCGGCCGTGAGTTCGGTTCCCGGGGGCATCACCTCATCGCCGGTTGCGAGGATCGCGACCTTGGGCTTGCGCCTGACGGGCAGCGACGCATGATTCATGGCCGCCGCAAGCATGAGATGCCGCGGATCGAGCTCCGTGCCCGCGCGCAACAGAACCTCACCCTCCTTGAAGTCCTGACCGCGCGGCCGGATGTGGCGATAAGGCTCCGCCGCCTTGACGGTGATCGCCGCGCCGTCCGCGTCGACATCTTCCTGGATGACGATCGTGTCCGCGCCTTCAGGCACCGGCGCGCCGGTGAAGATACGCACCGCCTCACCCCTGCCGACCTCGCGGCCGAACCGTGCGCCGGCCGCGGCCTCGCCGATCAGCCTGAGGCTCGCGGGAAGGGTGGCCACATCCTCGCCACGGACGGCGTAACCGTCCATCGCGGAAGCGTCGAACGGCGGCTGCGTCAGGAGCGCGCGCAGATCTTCCGCGAGGACGCGGCCCTGCGCGTCGTCCAGCGGAACGTCTTCGGCGTCGAGCGGCGTCAGCCCGTCAAGCACGCGGGCGAGGGCTTCGGAAACGGAGAGCAGGGCCATCAGCAGTCCAAGGTTGCCGCGCGCGCGATGAGACCGCGCCTGCGCGATTTGCGCAACCCGAAAGCGTAAGCCCGTAACGTCCTAGAAATTCTGCTTCAACCCGGCCTGAACGAGCCGCGGCGCGCCTGGCAGGATGCCGCGTGTGCGGTCCACGACGTAATCGTCGTCGAACAGGTTTTTCACGGTGAAGTAGAGATTGGTATTTGTTTTTTCGATCGTGTAGGTCGTGGCGAAGTTGAAGATCGCATAACTCGGGATTTCACCGAACATGCCGGAAAGCGCGTTAACGCTGTTCGGGCCGTCCGGGTGGTCGCGCCCATTTCTCAGATTGTAAAAGTCGCCGAACTGGCTGCTAACGAACACCATCTCGAGATTGATGTCCCATTTCTTGGTAGCGTAACCGATGCGCGGCGTGACGAGATATTCCGGCGCATAGGGCTGGCGGTTGCCCGTGGTGTCGCCCTGCACCGGAAGCCCGGTCGTGACTGAAACAAAGGGCGACAATTGCTCCGCAACGGGTACCCAGGTAAAGGCCACCTGGCTGTAAATACTCCACGGCTTGTTGTACATGCGGCCAGAGTCGATGCGTGTCAGCACCTCCAAGCCCTCGAACAAAGCCTCTCCCTGCGCGAGTGGATTGTCGCCGCCGGCGATCGAGCCTACCGCGATCAGGTTCGAGAAATCGTTGCGGAAATAGGTGGCGTCAATATTAAGGCCGCGCAACGGCTCGCTTCGTAGCCCCACTTCGAGATTCACCGACTCCTCCGAAGCGATCTCGATGGAGCCGCCGTCATTGGCAATCGAGTCCTCGACGCGCGGCGGCGCGAATCCCTCGTGAATTCCGGCGAAGAAGCTGAGCCGGTCGTTCGGATCGTAGCCGACACTGATGCCGGGAATGAACGCGTAGACGTTATCGGTGCCGACGCAGGGCGGGAAGGCGCACCCGCCTGCTACGATCTTGTTGCGGCGCTTATAATTGATGTCCTCATAACGGAACGCAGGCGTCACGCTGAACTTGCCGAACTCGATTCGGTCCTGCACGAAAAAGGACATCGCAAACGCATCGCGCTCGTTCCATTCCACAAGTGTGGTCCCGCCGGTCACGAAGAGATCGTTTTCCTGGCGCCGATCCTGACCTTCCTTGTGCACGCGGAAGCCGGCCTTCAACTGATTGGCCACGTTTTCGCTCAAGCCGTGTTCGAGCGTCACCCGCTCGTCCAGCCCATAGACGTAATAGTCGCGCAAGCGGCCCTGGATTGAATTGCAGGTATCGGGGTCAACCCGGATCCCGTTGAGGCGCGCATCGCGGAACGGCACGCCGCATTGCGTGTCCGTCGTCCGGCTCGCCTGACGCCACCAGTCCCGCGAGAAGCTGTTGTAGTAGAAACTCGTGCGGAAATTGATGTTGTTGTTGAGATCGTAGGCGTGCACCAGGGAGGCGCCATAGCGCTCGGTGTTGAAGGTATCGTTGTCGAAGGGATTGTAGCGCAGGCCAAACGCCCGCCGCTCGGCATCGGTGATGCCGGAATAAGTCACCAGAGAATCTTCGGTGAAGTAGCTCAACTTCGCGATGAATGCGGAATCGGCATTGGCCATGGCAATGCCCTTGACGCCTACATCCGTCACCTCGTGATGCGTGTTGTCCCGCGCGCCGTCGCCCTGCTTGTGCACGACATCCACGAGCCCGCCGAGATTGTTGTGCCAGCCGCCGTAGAAGGCCTGCCCGTTGAAATAGTCGCGGTTGCCGCCGGTAGCGGCGACGAAGCCGCCTGGGGTCGCCGGCGGATTCGGCGTGACATAGTTGATCGTGCCCGAAATTGTCTGCGGACCATAGAGCAACATGTCCGCGCCCTTGATCACCTCGACCCGGTCGTAACGATCCATCAACGGGTGGAAGTAACTCGCGTTGTCGCCATAAGGCGCGTAGCCCAGGAATAGACTGTCCTCAAGCAGAAGCACCTTTGTCGAGCGCGTGGGATTGAGGCCGCGAATACCGATATTCGGACGCAAACCGAATCCCTCTTCGTCACGCACATTCACGCCTGTGACTTTGCGCAGGGCCTCCGCGGTATTGAGGACATGACTGGCGAACAATTCCTCGCCGGACACGACCTGGCCGGATCCGTCGAGTTGCCACTCGCCGCGCGGGCCCGGATCGATGATGTCGCCGACAACCACGACCCCCGGGATCGTCGCCCCCGTCGCTACCGGAAACTCCGCCGGCTCGGCCGGTGCCGCAGGTACCGATGCGGGTGAAGGGGCCGGGCGACTCGGCGATGACGTGGCTTTCTTGGCAGGCGCTGCCGGATACTTCTTCGGCGGGCTGACCACGACCTCCACGGCCGGCAACTCGAAGACGTCTTCGGACTCCTGCGACCGCGTCTCTTCGACGGCGCAAAGCGCGAACAGCACGGACAAGGCCTGGATTTTCCCAAACCGGCGCACATCGTGAAATCGCGTATTGCGCGCGTTCCGGAATGAAGCCGCGCGCGCGATATCCCCCACACACCCCATTTTACACCCCCGACAAACCCCTGCTTAGGCTAGACCGCACTCAGAGGTTGCAGCAAATGCAAATCGTTCAGGGTAAATGCTGAGCAGAATTCAGGTATCAGGGCTTATGATAATCGGACGTTCCGCCGTGCTTCTCGACAAGACGGATGCCGGAGAAGGACATGGCCCGGTCCACCGCCTTGCACATGTCGTAGATAGTGAGGCAGGCGATCGACACGGCCGTCAGCGCCTCCATCTCGACCCCGGTCTTGCTGTCGACCTTGGCGGTCGCACGCACCTTCAGTCCATGGGGATCGCGTGACGGCTCGAACTCCACCGTCACTTGCGTGAGCGGCAGCGGATGGCAGAGCGGGATGAGATCATGGGTGCGCTTCGCCGCCATGATGCCCGCGATCCGCGCCGTCGCGAGCACGTCACCCTTCTCGGCTTTGCCGGAGAGAATGAGCTCCAACGTCGCGGGCGCCATCTCCACGAAACCTTCGGCCACGGCAATGCGCGACGAGACGTCCTTGCCGGACACATCGACCATATGCGCCTCGCCCTTCGCGTTCAGATGGCTGAGGCGCCCGTTCATGGAACCGCCTCCGCGGGCGTCTCGCTGCCGAGAAGCGCGCGCGTCGCGGCAGCGACATCCGCCTGCCGCATCAGGCTCTCGCCGACGAGAACGGCCCGAACGCCGCATGCGGCGAGGCGCTCCAAATCCGCAAGGGTGAAGATGCCGCTTTCCGACACCGCCATACGTTCCGCGGGAACCTGCGGCGCCAGACGTTCGGTCACGGCGAGCGACACCTCGAACGTCTTGAGGTTGCGATTGTTGATGCCGACGAGCTTCGTCCCAAGCTTGAGCGCGCGCGTAAGCTCGTCCTCGTCATGCACTTCCGCGAGCACATCCATGCCGACCGCCCGCGCGGCGCTTTCGAGCTCGCGTGCGGTCGCGTCGTCAACCGCAGCCATGATGATGAGGATACAGTCGGCGCCAAGCGCCCGCGCCTCGAACACCTGATAGGGGTCGATCATAAAGTCCTTGCGGAGCACCGGGAGCCCGGTCGCCGCCCGTGCCGCGACGAGATAGTCCGGATGGCCTTGAAACGACGGCGTGTCCGTGAGCACCGAGAGACACGTGGCGCTGCCAGCCTCGTAGGCGCGCGCCAATGCCGCCGGATCGAAGTCCTCGCGGATCAGCCCCTTCGAGGGACTGGCCTTTTTGATCTCGGCGATGAGCGCGAAATCGCCCGTGGCGATGCGCTGCCGCAAAGCCTTGAAGAAGGGCCGCACGGGCTCCGCTGCCTCCGCGCGTGCGCGCATGTCGGCAATCGAGACCGCCTTTTTGGCGGCGGCGACCTCGTCACGCTTATAGGCAAGAATTTTGTCGAGCACGTCCGTCATGCCGGGACCTTAGCATGGCTGAGCTTGACCAGTTCATCGAGCACGGTCCTTGCCTTGCCGCTGTCGATGGACTGCGCGGCAAGCGCAACGCCCTCCCGCAAGCTCGTGGCCTTGCCCGCGACGAGAAGTGCGGCCCCCGCATTGAGCAGCACGATATCGCGGAAAGGTCCGCCTTCGCCGCGGAGAACCGCTTCCACACTTCGTGCATTCTCGGCGGCGTCGCCGCCGGTCAGATCTTCCGGCCGCGCTTCGGCCAAGCCTGCGTTCTTCGGCGCGATCTTGAAGGTGGAAACCTTGCCGGCGTCCAAGGCCGCCACGTGACTGATGCCGGTGGTGGTCAATTCATCCAGCCCGTCGGAGCCGTGCACGACCCATGCGCGCTCCACGCCCAGAATGCCGAGGACATTGGCGATCGGTTCCACCCAATGCTCGGCGAAAACGCCGACGATTTGAAATTTCGTGCTTGCCGGGTTTGCCAGAGGCCCGAGAAGATTGAAGATCGTGCGCGTGCCGAGTTCGGCCCGGACCTTTGCCACATGCCGCATGGCGGAGTGATGCGCGGGCGCGAACATGAAGCCGAGTCCGCAACTCTCGATGCACTGCGTGATGACCTCCGGCGTGCAATCGATGTTCACGCCGAGCGCCGCCAGGACGTCCGCCGAGCCGGAGCGCGACGAGATCGAGCGATTGCCGTGCTTCGCAACCGGGACGCCCGCGCCTGCGACCACAAAGGCGGCACAGGTCGAAATGTTGTGCGTGCCCTTTGCATCGCCCCCGGTGCCGCACGTATCGATCGCGCCTTTGGGCGCCGACACCTTGACGGCCTTCGCACGCATGGCTTGCGCCGCGCCCGCGATCTCCTCGATCGTCTCGCCGCGCACGCGCAGGCCGAGGAGGAGAGCGCCGATCTGCGCGTCGGTCGCGCCGCCGGACATGATGCGGTCGAACGCTTGCGCCGCTTCGATCCGCGTCAACGTCCCGCCATCGGCAACCTTGCGGATGGTCGCGCCGAAATCCGCCGAAGAAGGTGCCTCCTCGATGGCCGCGCTAGAGGGCACCGACGGTTGCTTTCCGGGCCGGATCGCGCGTGCCGCGCTCGACGCGGGCGAGATCGAGGAAGTTGGCGAGCAGCTGATGGCCATGCTCGGAGGCGATGCTTTCGGGATGAAACTGCACCCCGTAGACCGGATAGGTCTTGTGCTGCACGCCCATGATGACGCCGTCCGCGGTCTCGGCCGTGATCTCCAGTACGTCCGGCAGGCTCTCGCGCTCCACCACGAG
>DASQLK010000014.1:0-5292 GCA_035630055.1 Methyloceanibacter sp.
GCAGGCGCGGTCGGACGCCTTTACTTTGAACCTCGACCGCTCGCTGTTGCTGCTGGAGACGGCGCAGCGCTTGCAGCGGCTGACACGCGCGCAGGCGTGATCCGCTCATTCCCGCGAAAGCGGGAATCCAGACTGCGGCGACGTGGTGCCGGTCCTTGGACCCCGGCTTTCGCCGGGGTGACGGCTGAGGGAACCCCGCACCTTCAGTTGCGACCGGCGGGGTTTCATGGATGCCCGCCTGCGCGGGCATGACAAGGTGTGGGCTTGATTCAATTGCTGGATGCCCGCCTGCGCGGGCATGAGCGGAGGTGGGTTTGACGCACGCGGCACTCCCACCCGGCGTGCTTCGCGCGCTGACCTCTCCGCAAGCGGGAGGTTGAAGGAGCTGCTGCAGATGTCGTGCCGGTCCCTGGACCCCGGCTTTCGCCAGGGTGACGGGTGGGGGAAAGCCACGCCCCATCCCTTGCAGGTGAAAAGCGCCACGGCTATTCCTGCCGCCCATGGCAGACAAGCGGCCCTATTACATCACCACTGCCATCTCCTATCCCAACGATGCGCCCCATATCGGCCACGCCTACGAGGCCGTGGCCACGGACGCGCTCGCGCGCTTCCGCCGCTTGCAAGGCCGGGACGTGTTCTTCCTCACCGGCACCGACGAGCACGGCATCAAGATGCTGCAAACGGCGAAGGCCAAGGGCCTGACGCCGGCGGAACTCGCCGATCGCAACACGCCGCTCTTCAAGGCGATGGTGGCGGCGCTCAACTGCTCCAACGACGACTTTATCTCCACGCGCGAGGCGCGCCACGCGGCCGCAAGCCAGGAGCTGTGGCGGCGCATGGAGGCGAACGGCGACATCTATCTGGATAAATACGCCGGGTGGTACTCGGTGCGGGACGAAGCCTATTACGACGCGAGCGAGCTGAAGGACGGGCCGGACGGAACGAAGCTGTCGCCGCAAGGGACGCCGGTCGAATGGGTGGAGGAGGAGAGCTATTTCTTCAAGCTGTCCGCCTATCAGGACAAGCTTCTTTCGCATTACGACGCGCATCCGGACTTCATCGGGCCGGAGACGCGCGCGAACGAGGTGAGGAGTTTCGTGCGCGGCGGACTGCAAGACCTCTCGATCTCGCGCACGACATTCGACTGGGGCATCCCGGTCCCGGGCAACCCTAAGCACATCATGTATGTGTGGGTCGACGCGCTGACGAACTATCTCACCGGCGTCGGCTTTCCCGACGAGGAGTCCGCGAGCTTCAAGACATATTGGCCGGCGGACGTGCACATCATCGGCAAGGACATCATCCGCTTCCACGCGGTGTACTGGCCCGCGTTCCTGATGTCGGCGGGCATCGCGCCGCCGAGGGCCGTGTTCGGCCACGGCTTCCTCTATAATCGCGGGGAGAAGATGTCGAAATCGGTCGGCAACGTGGTCGATCCGTTCGTGCTCGCGACGGACTACGGCGTTGATCCGATCCGCTATTTCCTCCTGCGCGAGGTGCCGTTCGGCCAGGACGGCAATTACAGCCGCGACGGCATTGTCACGCGCATCAATGCAGACCTCGCCAACGATCTCGGCAATCTCGCGCAGCGCTCGCTGTCCATGATCGCGAAGAATTGCGGGGGGACGGTGCCGGCGCCGGGCGACCTGACGGAGGCCGACCGCGCGATCCTCGATGTGGCGGACGGTTTGCTGCCGCGGGTGGAGGCCGAGATCGATGCGTTCGCTATTCACCGCGCGCTGGAAACGGTCTGGGCGCTGATCGCCGACGCCAACCGCTATTTCGCGGGCGAGGAGCCCTGGGCGCACAAGAAGACAAATCCGAAGCGCATGGAGACGATCCTTTACGTCACCGCCGAGGTGCTGCGGCAGATCGCAATATTGGTGCAGCCGGTGATGCCGGCGAGCGGGGCGAAGCTGCTGGACCTGCTTGCCGTGCCGGAGGATGCGCGGGATTTCGCGGCGCTTGGCGAGGCGGGGCGGCTCAAGCCGGGGACGGCGCTGACGGCGCCCGTCGCGGTGTTCCCGCGTTATGTCGAGGCTGAGGTGGTTGAGGCGTCTTGATTTCGAGTGAGCCGGGTGATGTTTGCGCGGAACATGGCGCCTCTTGCGCGTCATTCCGGCGAAAGCCGGAATCCAGAATGCTGCTTCTGCCGTGCTTGAGGCTGGACCCCGGCTTGCGCCGGGGTGACGAGACTGTGGTTCGTCCGTGCCTGCTCTCCGCCCTTCGCAATGCGATCGCCGGTGTTTACTGGATCCCCGCCTTCGCGCTGATGACCCGGGGGTGGGGTCTTACGAGCCCGACTCTCACTCGGCCTTGACGCGGTGATCAAGGGCGCGGGCGTCAGCCTTGCAGAGCTGCTTGATGCGCGCCTCGTCGACGCCCTCCACGACAGAACCGCCGATCACCGTGCGCGGAACGGCGGTGTCGCCGAACTTGCGCAGCATGATGGCCTGCACGGCCGGGGTGGTGGCGTCCAGCACGGAGTATTTGATGTTGTTGCGGGCAAGGATGGCGCGCACCTGCTTGCAATAGCGGCACCAGGACGCGTTGTAGAGCGTGACGCTCTTGCTGCAGCCGGCGCTGGCCGGGACCGGCGCAATGGCGAGCAGACCGGCGGCCAGCGCAAGCGCGCAGAGATAAGACAAGAGCTTCCTCACGGTCTCCGCACGCATCTGTTGTCTCCTTCCCGCATATGCGCCACATAAGGCTGCCAAAGCCGCCAGGCGCCTAAGCTAGCAGCTTGAAGAACAAGGGGCTTTCATCTTTCCGTGATGCTGATCGACAGCCATTGCCATCTCGATTTCCCCGAGCTCGCCGCGGACCGCGACGGCCTGCTCGCGCGTGCGCAGGCAGCAGGTGTCGGGCTCATGGTGACGATCTCGACGCGGGTTAAGCGCTTCGACGAGATCCGCGCCATCATCGATGCGAACGAGAATGTGTACGGCTCCGTGGGCACGCATCCGCATAACGCGGCGGAGGAGACGGACGTGACGACGGCGGAGCTCGTGCGGCTCGCCGCGCATCCGAAGGTGGTGGCGATCGGCGAGGCAGGGCTGGACTATCATTACGACCACAGCCCACGCGACGTGCAGGCGCAGAGCTTCCGCGCGCATATCGCAGCGGCGCGGGAGACCGGACTGCCGCTCGTCATCCATGCGCGCGAGGCGGACGAGGACATCGCGGCGATTTTGGAGGAGGAGAGCGCACGCGGCGCATTCCCCTTCGTGCTGCATTGCTTCACGAGCGGGGCGGAGCTTGCGCGGCGGGGCTTGGCGCTCGGCGGCTATATCTCCTTCTCGGGCGTGCTCACCTTCAAGAAGTCCGAGGCGCTGCGTGCGATCGCGCGCGACGTGCCGCTCGACCGGCTGCTGGTCGAGACCGATGCGCCCTATCTTGCGCCGGAGCCATTCCGCGGGCGGGTCAACGAGCCATCGTATGTGGCACATACGGCGGCGCGGCTCGGCGATGTGCGGGGCCTGGCGCGCGAGGAGATCACTGCGGTGACGACCGAGAATTTCTTCCGCCTGTTTCAGAAAGTGCCGCGGACCGCGCTGTCTGCTGCGCCCGGTGCTGCGCCGGACGCCGCATGAGCCTGAAGCTCACCATTCTCGGCTGCGGGCCGTCGGGCGGCGTACCGCGGGTCGGGAACCATTGGGGTGCGTGCGATCCGAACAATGCGAAGAACCGGCGGCGGCGCTGCGCGGTGCTCGTGGAGCGCGCGGGCGATGAGGGGACGACGACGGTGCTGGTCGATACGCCGCCGGATCTGCGCGAGCAACTGCTCGATGCGGGCGTCGGGCTCGTGGACGGCGTGCTCTTCACCCACGATCATGCCGACCATACGCACGGCATCGACGATCTGCGCATGATCGCGTTCAACGGGCAGCGGCGCGTCAAGGTCTATCACGACGCGGAGACGGGCAAGCTGCTGCAGCGGCGCTTCGCCTATTGCTTCGCGACGGCGCCGGGAAGCCCGTATCAGCCGATCCTCGACGGGCAGGACATCGCCGCGGGCGTCAGCGTCGCGATCGATGGCGCCGGCGGGGCGATCGCCGCGCTGCCGTTCCGGCAGCAACATGCGGACGGCGAGACGCTCGGCTTCCGTTTTGGCGACATTGCGTACTCGCCGGACGTGAGCGATTTGCCTGATGAGTCCGTCGCGCTGTTGCAGGATCTCGACGTGTGGATCGTGGATGCGCTGCGCTACACGCCGCATCCGAGCCATTTCTCCGTGGAGCAGGCGCTTCACTGGATCGCGCGGGTGAAGCCGAAGCGCGCGGTCCTCACCCATATGCATCTCGATCTCGACTACGAGACGCTCGCGCGCGCGCTCCCCGAAGGTGTGGAGCCAGCCTATGACGGCATGGTGATCGAGGCTCGCGGTCCTTAAGGCAGCGGCACGTTCACCTGCACGCGGCCGGCGACGCTGTTGTCGAGCTTCTCGGCTTGCGTCTCGGTGAAGTCCGCGGTGGCGCGGATCTGATAGGCATTCTGCTTATTGAGGCTGACGCCGCCGCCGACAATGTCCTGGCTGCCGGAGAGATCGAGCGGGCCGCCGCGATCGAGATTGAGGCTCTTCTTGTAGAAGACGAAGGGCTCCAGGCTCTTGCCGTCGCCGGCATCGATGGGACGCTTCAACTCCGGCCCGACGCTCAAGCGCGTGGCGTCGACCGCGCTCCCTGCGACTCCGGGGACGCTCGCGCTCGACCGCTCGTCGATATAGGTGACGGCGCCCTTCTGGGTCAGCGTCCACTTGTCGATGGCGACATTGCTCGTGACCCGCGCCTCGCTCAGCATGCGGTTGGTGGCGAAATCGGCGCTGCCGGTGTCCGCCACGGCACTGTCCTCGGCGACGCCGATCGCGGTCTTGGCGTCGAGGGTGATGCCGGGGGTGACGCGATAGGCCATGTAGGGGCCCGCCATATAAGCCTGCCCGGCGACGCTGCCCGGGGCGTTGGCATCGATGCCGCGCTCCGTCTCGTCGACCTGGACCATGCCACCGACGAGAAGATCGCGCCGGACCTTGTAGTCGGCGCCGACATAGGTGGTGAGCGCATCGCCGACCTTGCGGTCGTCCGCCTCGAAGGGCGTGTGATGCGCGCGCGCCCAGACATCCAGTTTCGGATTGGCGGCGGTCAGCTCACGCGGCAGCTTGATCTTCTTCTTGGCGAGTTCCTCGCGCGCCTTCTCGAGCCGCGCCTTCTCGGCCCCGGTGATGGCCGAGCCCCATTGCGTCAGGCTGGTGTTGAAATTCGTGTTCTTGCCGTCCGGCGCGATCGCGAAGGGCTG
>DASQLK010000015.1:0-4740 GCA_035630055.1 Methyloceanibacter sp.
CGAAGAAGGCTTTGCAGAATTCCTCCAGCACCCATTTCAGGTGGCCGAGATGGGTCTCCTCGTCGATGACGAGCCCTTCCACCTGATGAAACATCGGCGTGTGGGTCTGGTCTGAGTCCGAGCGATAAACGCGCCCCGGCGCGATGACGCGGAGCGGCGGCGTGTTGGCGAGCATCGTGCGGATCTGCACCGGGCTTGTATGCGTGCGCAGGAGTGGCCGCGTACCGTCCGGCCCTTCCGCGAAATAGAACGTGTCGTGGTCCTGCCGCGCCGGATGTTCCGGCGGGATGTTCAGCGCGGTGAAATTGTTGAAGTCGGTCTCGATGTCCGGGCCTTCGGCGATGGAGAAGCCCATGTCGGCGAAGATCTCGGTGATCTCGTCCATCACCTGGCTGACCGGATGGATGCGGCCTTCCGCAAGCGGACCAGGGCGCACGGGGAGCGTCACGTCGGCGGTCTCCGCCGCAAGCTGCTCCTTGAGGGCGGCATGCGTCAGCGTCTGCCGTTTCGCCTCCAGTGCGTCGGTGACGGCATCCTTCAGCGCATTGACCGCTTGGCCGTAGGCTCTGCGCTCGTCGGCGGACAGCGCACCGAGCTTCTGCATCAGCGCCGCGACATGACCTTTGCGGCCGAGCGCGGCGATGCGCACATCTTCCAGCTTCGCAAGATCAGGGGCGGACGCGACCGCGTCGAGCAGCTCGCGTTTGAGGCTGTCGAGCTCCGGCGCGCTCATGGCTCACGCTCCTGCCGCCAGGGCACGCGCGCGCGGCGGCGTCACGCCTGCGCGGCTTGGGATGCGGCTTCGACCAGGCCCTTGAAGGTCTGCGGTTCACGCACGGCGATATCGGCGAGCACCTTGCGGTCGAGCTCGATGCCGGCCTTCTTCAATCCATCGATCAGGCGGCCATATGTCAGGCCGTTGGCACGCGCGGCGGCGTTGATGCGCTGGATCCAGAGCGAACGGAAGGTCCGCTTCTTCACCTTGCGGTCGCGGTAAGCGTACTGACCGGCCTTTTCGACCGCCTGCTTGGCGACGCGGATGGTGTTCTTGCGGCGGCCGTAATAGCCCTTCGCCTGCTTCAGGACCTTGCGGTGCCTGGCATGGGAGGTAACGCCGCGTTTCACACGGGACATAGCAGTGCTCCTTGAATTCTCAGCCGACGCCTAGGTGGCGTAGGGCAGGAAATTGCGTTTCACGGTCTTTGCGTCCGCCTCGGACAGGACCATCGTTCCCCGGGCGTTACGAATGAACTTCGGGGTCCGCTTGATCATGCCGTGACGTTTGCCGGAGGCGGCGCAGGTGACTTTGCCGGTTCCGGTGACCTTGAAGCGCTTTTTGGCACCGCTCTTGGTCTTGAGCTTGGGCATTTTGCTTCCTTTGTAATGCGGCCAATGGCGCCGCTCGGCGCTTAGGGCCTGAAGTGAGTGAGCTGAAGCTTGTGAGCAGCCACGGCATGCCCCGCCGGGCGGCTCCTTCGGATCGGCCTTATAGGGCGCATTTGGGCCCTGTGGCAAGGCCGGAGGCCGCTTCTCGCGTCTTAACCATGCCTCTTAACGGGCGGTTGTGTGACGCCGACCTAGGATCGCGCATTCGCCGCCCCGCCGCGGGTCGCGGACATGATCGGCGTATCCCACGGGCATTGGCAGCAGCTTCCGACCGCATGGACACCCCCAAGCAAAGTTTCGCGCGGCGGGCTGCCGCCTGGTATCGCGGGCGGAGCCGGGCGCAGCGCGACCTCCTGGTCATTCTAGCGTTCGCCCTGCCGCTCTACGCCTTCATCCGCACCGTGGATGTGGTCGATCAGCACTACGGCCGCACTTTTCATACCCTGTTCTGGGAGTTCGAGGAGGTCGTCGTCCTCCTGTTTTGTCTCGGTTTAGCCTTCATGGTCTTCGCCTGGCGACGGCTGAGCGACCTCAAGAGCGAGATCGCCCAACGCCAGGACGCCGAACGGGAAGCCCATCGTCTCGCACGCCATGATGTGCTGACAGGCTTGCCCAATCGCCGCCGCTTCCTTGAGGAGTTCGCCCATTGTCATGCGAGCCTCACCAACGGCCGCGTCTGCGCGCTCTTCGTGCTCGACCTCGACCACTTCAAGCCCATCAACGATCTTTACGGCCATCGGCTGGGCGACGAGGTTCTGCGCGTCGTGGCCAAGCGCCTGCAGCGGATTGTGGGCGACGAGGGCACCGTGGCGCGGCTCGGCGGCGACGAGTTCGGCATCATCATGCCGGTCAGCCGGGACAAGAACGCGCAAGTCCGGCTCGCCCGCCGCATCGCGCATGAGATCCCGAAGCCCATCGCGCTTGCCGCCCTCGTGATCGAAGTCGGCGTCAGCGTCGGCGTCGCCATCGACGATCAGGACATCCACACCACCGAAGACATCGCCGCGCGTGACGGCAGCGAGGTCGAGACCATTCTGCGCCAGGCGGACATGGCCATGTATCGTGCCAAGACCGAAGGGCGCGGCTCCTATCGCTTCTTCGATCGGGATATGGACGACCGCCTGCAACAGCGAGTCAAGCTCGAGAGCGAGATCAAGGCCGCGATCAGCAAGAATGAAATTCTTCCCTATTATCAGCCGATCGTGGAGCTGGGATCCGGCGCGATCATTGGCTACGAAATCCTGGCGCGCTGGCTGCACCCGACGGAAGGTTTGGTCCCGCCGGCGGTCTTCATCCCCATCGCGGAAGACACCGGCGTGATCGGCGAACTGGCCGACAACCTCCTCATGCGGGCATTGGCGGATGCGACCGCCCTGCCCGACAATCTCTTCCTCTCCGTCAACCTTTCGCCGCGGCAGTTCGCCGATCCCTGGCTGTCCCAAAAGATTTTGGCCGCCCTGATCCGAGCGAACTTCCCGCCCCATCGCCTCGAGGTCGAGATCACCGAGACGGCGGTGGTGATGCGTCTGGATGAGGCGCGGACGATGCTGCAATCCTTGCGCAATGTCGGCGTGCGCGTCGCGCTTGACGATTTCGGCACCGGCTATTCCGGCTTGCATCATCTACGCGAATTGCAGCTCGACACGATCAAGATCGACCGCTCGTTCGTGATGAACATGCTTGAGAGCCCCGAGGACGCCAAGCTCGTCGAGGCCATCGTCGCGTTGGGACGTGTCTTGGAGCTCGATGTCACCGCAGAGGGGATCGAAACGGAGCGCGTCCGCGCGCGCTTGCTGGAGCTCGGCTGCAAGACCGGACAGGGCTTCCTGTTCGGCCGCCCGCAACCCATTGCCGACCTCTTGCAGCAACCGGACGACTGCTCGCGTCAGATCGCGTGAGCGGTTAGCGCGGCGAGAGCACCATCACCATCTGCCGTCCCTCCAAGCGAGGTTCGGACTCGACTTTGGCAATGGTCGTCGTGTCCTGCTTCACACGGTCGAGCAACTGGGCGCCGAGCTGCTGGTGCGCCATCTCGCGTCCGCGGAAGCGGAGCGTCACCTTGACCTTGTCGCCTTCCTCGAAGAACCGGCGCATCGAACGCATCTTCACGTCATAGTCGTGGGTGTCGATGTTCGGCCGCATCTTGATCTCTTTGATCTCGACGGTGCGCTGCTTCTTGCGCGCCTCGGCGGCCTTCTTCTGCGCCTGATATTTGAACTTGCCGTAGTCGAGGAGCTTGCAGACCGGCGGCTCCGAGGTCGGCGCGATCTCCACGAGATCGAGCCCTGCCTCCATCGCGCGCGCGATACCGTCGGCCGTGGTGATCACGCCGATATTGGTGCCGGTGGCATCGATGAGCTGGATGTTGGGAACACTGATGTCCTCGTTGACACGGGGACCCCCCTTGTCGGGAGTTAACTTCGTCGGCCGTCTTGCGATGTGTCGCTCTCCTCTGTTCCGAACCGCGCCCCCTGGCGGACAATCCAATGTCCTTCAGCGAGCGATCCAGAGTTCTACAGGATGGGGTTTCCGGATGACAAGTGAAACGGTGCGTCTCCGGCGCCGGCAAGAAGCGCGGCAAGCCCAAGCCATTAGGGTCTACGGGCCGTGCCCGCAAGGCTTTCCCTCAAGACCGCGACAAGGCATGGTGTATGCGAATATGAGGACGGAGGGGGTGCCTGTGCGCGTCTTTATCGCGTTGGTTGCCATTTTTATCGGTTCTGCGACCGGGGCTGAGGCGCAGCAGGATCCTGTTGCCCGCCGCTGCCTGCTCATCTCCGGCACGGGGGACGGCCTCGGCAAGGAGGCGGCCAAGGAGGCGGCACAAAGCGCCCTCGATGAGGCCATCGCCAACCTCCAGGTGCAGCAGAACTTCACGACCTACACGGCCACCCCCTGGAAGCCCGAGCCGAAGCCCTATTGGCGCAGCAGCATCGGCGAGCACCTGTTCCTGCCCCCCGACGAGATCACCGACCAGCGCCATACGATCTGCTGGAGGGGGGTTGTTTCGCCTGCGGTTTGCACCTCCGGCAGCAAGGTTTGCTGGTAATCAGCCCTCCGCCATTGCAGCGAAGGCCGGCGGATTCTCGTACATCTCGACCAGATTGCTGCCGAGGAGCTCATCGTAGACGGCGAGCGTCTTCATTTGCATTTGCGCGAGATCGAAAAGGGCGCCGACGCGCGCGCGGCCCCGCGCACCGACCGCTGCCCGTTCGCCGGGACTGAGCGCCAATACCGATTTGATGCAATCTGCAAGCGCAACGGCATCGCCGGCCGGAACGCACCATCCGGTGAAATTCTCGCCGCCGCCGATGGTTTCGGGGAGCGCCCCAAGCTCGGACACGATGACGGGGC
>DASQLK010000016.1:0-3708 GCA_035630055.1 Methyloceanibacter sp.
AGTCCGTGCTGTTGCGAACCTTGATCGGCCTTCTGCCGAAACGCGCCGGCACTATCGAGATTCTCGGCGTCAACCTCGACGAAGCTAGCGAAAGCGAGAGGCGCGCTATCGAGCGGCGCTGGGGCGTAATGTTTCAGCAAGGCGCGCTGTTCTCCTCGCTGACGGTCCGCGAGAATTTGCAGTTCGCGATGCGCGAGAACCTCAGCCTTTCGCCCCGGCTGATGGAGGAGATGACGACCGCCAAGCTGGAGATGGTGGGACTTGCGCCGGACGACGGCAACAAATTCCCCGCCGAGCTCTCCGGCGGCATGACCAAGCGGGTGGCCCTGGCACGGGCGCTCGCCCTCGATCCGGAAATCGTGTTTCTCGACGAGCCGACATCCGGTCTCGACCCGATCGCTGCCGGAGATTTCGACGAGCTCATCCGCACCTTGCAGCAGACGCTGGGCTTGACGGTGTTCATGGTGACGCACGACTTGGAAAGCCTCTATACGGCCTGCGACCGCGTCGCTGCGCTGGCGGATGGCAAGATCGTTGCAGTGGGGCCGATGGAGGTCATGCTGGCTTGCGAGCACCCCTGGGTGCAGGTTTATTTCCAGGGCAAGCGCGGCGGGCGGCTCGCCACGCGCGTCACAAGCCCTGCTGACGCGAGGATCGGCTAAATGGAAACACGCGCGCGCTACGCCTTGATCGGCGCCTTCATTCTCGCGGTGATCGTCGCGGGGTTCGGCTTCGTCTATTGGCTGGAGAACTCAGGCGCGCTCGGTCAGCGCACGGTGTACCAGGTGCGATTCGAGGGGCCGGTCTCGGGGCTGCTGATCGGGTCGCCCGTTTTGTTCAACGGAATCCGCGTGGGTGAAGTCACCGAGCTTGCTCTCGTGCCCGACAAATCGGAAGAGACCAAGGTGACGATCTCGGTCGATACGGGAACGCCGATACGATCGGACAGCAAGATCGCCATCGAGTCGCAGGGGTTCACGAGTTCGCCCGCGCTCGCATTGAGGGGCGGAACCAGTGACGCGCCGCCTCCGCCTGTCGAGGACGGCGTGCAGACACTCGTCGCGCCGCCGGATGCCGGACGCGACTGGACGGTGGCGGCCCGCGATACGCTGACGCGCATGGATAAGGTCATCGCGGATAACGAGAAGCCGCTGCACGACACCATTACCAATCTCGATATTTTTTCCGAGACGTTGGCGCGCAATTCGGACCGTCTGGACGGATTGATTGGCGGCCTGGAAAGCTGGCTCGGCACGTCGACGGCTAAAGTCGTCACCTACGATCTCCGGGTTCCGGCGAGCTTGCCAAAGCTTGCCGAGGCGCCGCGCGCTGAGCTTATCGTGCCGGAGCCAATCACGTCGACATCACTCGGCTCGGAGAACATCTATCTCAAGACGGGAGACGACGAGGCAGAGCCGCTTCCGAGTGCCAAGTGGAGCGACATGCTGCCCGCTGCGCTGCAAAAGACAATCATCGAGGCTTTCGAGGACGCGGGCTATATCTCCTCGGTCAATCGCCCCGCGGAGAATCTGGTGGGGGGCTATCAGCTCTTGATCGGATTGCGGGACTTCCAACTCGCGACGTCGCCAGAGCCGACTGCGGAGATTGCGTTCACCGCAAAGATCGAGGCGGATGGCAAGATCATCGGCGCCAAGCTCTTCAAGGCATCGGCTCCGGCACAAGGCACCGATGCGCCGGCTGCGGTTGCGGCGCTCAACGACGGCCTCGGTAAGGTGCTGAACGAGCTGCTGACATGGACCGCAGAAACCTTGTCCACGGCACCGCCATTGCTTGAGAGCCCCGCGTCCACACCCGAGGCAACTGTGCCCGCGCCGGATGCTGACGGATTGCCTCCGGAAAAGTCATAGCGTTAACCGGTGGCTATCCTTGCTGTGATGACGTGACGCAGCCTTCGTCGCCGTCCGTCAATCGGCTGACATAGCGAAATGCTAATCGCACCATGTTTGGCTCGAACCACCACCAAAGGATGCCAGCGTAGCGATGACGATCCGTAACCTCGACCATGCATTGCAGCCGCGTTCGATCGCCGTCATCGGCGCGAGCGACGCGGAAGGGACGGTCGGGCGGACGCTCGCCGCTAACGTTCTCGCCGGTGGCTTCGCCGGTCCCGTCTATCTCGTTAATCCGAAGCGCAGGACCGTCGCGGGGCAGGAATGCTTTCCCGATGTGGCATCGCTGCCGGAAGCGCCGGACCTTGCGGTCATCGCGACGCCGCCTGCGACTGTGCCGGGCCTGATCGGCGAACTGGGACGGAAGGGAACGCGCGCCGCAGTCGTTATCACCGCGGGCTTCAGCGCTGAGCTGCGCCAGGCGATGCTGGATGCCTCGCGGCCCTATTGTCTGCGCATCATCGGGCCGAATTGCCTCGGGCTCTGGGTGCCGGGCGCGGGCTTGAACGCGAGTTTCGGTTTCGGCAAACCGCAGCCTGGAAAGCTCGCACTGCTCATGCAGTCAGGCGCGCTGATCGGCGGTATGTTGGACTGGGCGGCGTCGCGCAACATCGGCTTTTCGACGGTCGTGTCCATGGGGGATATGTCCGACGTCGATGTGGGCGATCTCTTAGATTTCCTCGCTGGCGACGTCGGCACAAGCGCGATCCTGATGTATCTCGAGACGATTCCGGCCGCGCGGAAATTTCTCTCGGCGAGCCGCTCTGCGGCGCGCGCCAAGCCCGTGGTCGTCATCAAGTCGGGGCGCAATACCGATTCCGCGCGCGCCGCCGCGACGCATACGGGCGCGTTGGCGGGAAGCGATGAAGCTGCGGCGGCAGCATTCCGGCGCGCGGGGCTCGTGCGCGTGACCGAACTGGAAGAACTCTTCACGGCGGCGGAGACGCTCACCTCCATTCGGCCAATCGCCGGGAACGAACTCATGATCGTCACCAACGGTGGCGGAGCCGGCGTTCTCGCGGTTGACGATTTGCTCGAATCGGGAGGGGCGCTCGCGCCGCTTGAGGCCCATGTCATGGCGAAGCTCGACGCCGTGCTTCCCGCAAACTGGTCGCGGGCCAATCCCATTGACATCATCGGGGACGCGACGGCTGAGCGCTACGAGGCGGCCATGGAGGCGGTGCTCAGTAACGGCGCCGACGCGGTGCTGGTGATGAATTGCCCCACCGCTCTGACCTCGTCCACCGAAGCGGCAGAGGCGGTGATCGCGAGCGCAGAGCGGCACAAGAAGCACGGCCACATCCCACCGATCCTGACGTCATGGCTCGGGGAAAATGCCGTTCGGGATGCGAGACAGAAATTCCGGGATGCGGGCATTCCGAGCTACGAGTCTCCCGCCGACGCGATACGGGGCTTCAGCTATCTCTGGCAATACACGCAGGCGCAGAACGCGCTACTGCGCACGCCGCCGCGCGAGGCCGATCTATCCAATGTCGATGAGGACGCGGCCACGGCGATCATGCGAACGGCGGCCAGAAGCGGACGCTCGATCCTGACCGAATCCGAGGCAAAGGATGTGCTTGCCGCTTACGGCATTCCGACAGTGCCGACGCGCATCGTCCGGTCGGTGGATGAGGTAGAGGCGGTTGCAGACGAACTCCTCTCCAGCGCCGAATCCGTCGTGCTCAAGATCTATTCAGAGGACATCTCGCATAAATCCGACGTGGGCGGCGTCAGGCTGGGCCTGCGCACGGGGGCCGAGGCCAAGGCCGCCGCGCAGCAAATGCAGACGCAGATT
>DASQLK010000017.1:0-5203 GCA_035630055.1 Methyloceanibacter sp.
GCCCTCCGGCTGCGTGGGCGGCTCATTGAGAGGACGACATGTCGCGCGTAATGACAGGCGCCCAGATGGTGCTGGAGACCCTGGCCGACCAGGGTGTCGAGCATATCTTCGGCTATCCGGGCGGAGCCGTGCTTCCGATCTACGACGAGCTGCATCAGCAGGATCGGCTGCAGCACATCCTTGTCCGCCACGAGCAGGGCGCGGTTCACGCCGCGGAAGGTTACGCGCGCTCCACCGGCAAGGTCGGCGTCGTGCTTGTCACGTCGGGCCCCGGCGCCACCAATGCCGTCACCGGTCTCACCGACGCGCTGCTCGATTCCATCCCGATCGTCTGCATCACGGGGCAGGTGCCCACGCATTTGATCGGCAACGACGCGTTCCAGGAATGCGACACCGTCGGCATCACGCGCCCCTGCACCAAGCACAATTACCTGGTGAAGGACGTGAACCAGCTCTCCCGCGTCCTTCACGAGGCGTTCTATGTCGCGCGCACCGGCCGTCCCGGTCCCGTCGTTGTGGACATCCCGAAGGACATCCAGTTCGCAAAGGGCGACTATGTTGGGATCACCAACTCCCAGCATAAGAGCTATCGCCCGAAGACCGACGGCGACGAGAAGGCGGTTGCGGCCGCCGTCGAGCTGATGGCGAACGCGAAGCGCCCGATCTTCTATACCGGCGGCGGCGTCATCAACGCCGGCCCCGAGGCCACCGCGCGCTTGCGCGAGCTCGTTCATCTCACCGGCTACCCCATCACCTCCACCCTGATGGGCCTCGGTGCCTATCCCGCTTCCGATAAGCAGTGGCTCGGCATGCTCGGTATGCACGGCACCTACGAGGCCAACAACGCCATGCATGACTGTGATGTCATGATCTGCATCGGCGCGCGCTTCGACGATCGCATCACCGGCCGTCTCGACGCCTTTTCGCCAGGCTCGAAGAAGATCCATGTCGATGTCGACCCGTCCTCGATCAACAAGAACGTCAAGGTCGATATCCCCATCGTCGGCGATTGCGCGCACGTGCTCGGCCAGATGCTCGATGCTTGGAAGGCGAAGAAACCTAAGCTGGATCAGGCCGCGCACAAGACCTGGTGGAGCGAGATCGAGCGCTGGCGCGGGCGCAACTGCCTCTATTACCGCAAGCGCGACGACGTCATCATGCCGCAATACGCGATCGAGCGGCTCTATGCCTTGACGCGCGGGCACGATGTCTACGTCACGACCGAGGTCGGCCAGCACCAGATGTGGGCGGCGCAGTTCTTCAAGTTCGAGGAGCCGAACCGCTGGATGACCTCAGGCGGCCTCGGCACCATGGGCTACGGCCTGCCCGCCGCCGTCGGCGTCCAGGTGGCGCACCCGGACAGCCTCGTCATCGACATCGCCGGCGAAGCCTCGGTGCTCATGACCATGCAGGAGATGTCGACCGCCGCGCAATACGACCTGCCCATCAAGATCTTCATTTTGAATAATGAATATATGGGCATGGTGCGGCAGTGGCAGGAGCTGCTCCATGGCGGCCGCTATTCCCATTCCTACTCGGCCGCGCTGCCGGATTTCGTCAAGCTGGCGGAGGCCTATCAGGGTGTCGGTATCCGCGTCGACAAGCCGTCCGAGCTCGACGACGCCATCCGCGAGATGATCGCGGTGCCGAAGCCCGTCATCTTCGACTGCCGCGTCGACAAGCATGCCAATTGCTTCCCCATGATCCCGAGCGGGGAGGCGCACAACAACATGCTGATGGGCGCGGACCTCACCGACGAGGACCTCGAGCGGGCCATCTCCGAGGAAGGCAAGGTGATGGTCTGACCGGGCCGAATCCGGTTAGGCTCTCCTCCCACAGGCAAGAACCATGCTCAGCTTCCTCCTCGGCCTCCGCGCCATCATGCTCATCGGCTCCCTCGGGGCGCTCGTCGGCTCGCTGCTGATGTTCCTGCAAGGCAGCATCTATCTCTTCGAGGCCTGGCACACGCTGTTCGAGCCGGGCGACATCGGCGGCAAGCAGCTCACGGTGCCGGTGCTGGAAGCGGTCGACTCCTTCCTGTTCGGCATCGTGCTCGTCATCTTCGCCTATGGCGTCGCCATCGGCTTCGTCTTCACCCTGCCGGAGGGCCACGGGCGCCGCTTGCCGCAATGGATGAAGGTCGCCGGCGTCGGCCAGCTGAAAGAAACCCTCTCCGAGGTCGTCATCGTCGTCCTCATCGTCATCTTCGCCCGCACCGTCGTGGAGGCGGAAGGCGACTTCAACATCTCGATGCTGGTGCTGCCCATCTCCGTGCTGCTCATCGCCGGCGCCTTGCGCCTGATCGATTTCACCGGCTCCAAGCACGCGGTGGTCGAGGCCGTGAAGGTTGAGCCCGGTACGCCGCGGCCGCGCAAGGTGAAGCCATGAGCAGCCAGCCGGGAAGCGCCTACGAGCTGGGTCACGCCCAGCAGCGCCTCGAGACCCACACCATGAGCGTGCTCGTCGACAACGAGCCGGGCGTGCTCGCGCGCGTCATCGGCCTCTTCGCCGGCCGCGGCTACAATATCGAATCGCTCACAGTGTCGGAGACGGAGCACGAGGCGCATTTGTCGCGCATCACCATCGTCACGACCGGCACCCCTATGGTCATCGAGCAGATTAAGGCGCAGCTCGACCGGCTCGTCCCGGTGCATTCCGTCACGGACCTCACCGTGAAGGGCAATCCCATCGAGCGCGAGCTTGCCATGGTGAAGGTCGCAGGCCTTGGCGAGAAGCGTGTCGAAGCCTTGCGCCTGGCGGACGCCTTCCGCGCCAAGATCATCGACACCTCGCTCGAGCATTTCATCTTCGAGATCACCGGCAAGCCGTCGAAGATCGAGCAGTTCATCGCCCTGATGCAGCCGCTCGGCCTCGTCGAGGTGTCGCGCACCGGCCTTGCCGCCATCACCCGCGGGCCGGACCGCATGTAGTGGAAAGCCCCGCGGCCCTTGCCATTTTTGGCGGTGGGCGTCACAAACGCGGGCCGAACGAGATCAGCTAAATTCAAGGGCAGGGGACTTAGAGTATGCGCGTTTATTACGATCGGGATGCCGACCTTAATCTCATCAAGGGGAAGAAGGTCGCCATCATCGGCTACGGCAGCCAGGGCCATGCCCATGCGCTCAACCTGCGCGATTCCGGCGTGAAGGACGTGGCCGTCGGCCTGCGCCCGGGCTCGAAGTCCGCGGCCAAGGCGGAAGCCGCCGGCCTCAAGGTCATGGACGTGCCCGAGGCCGCCAAATGGGCCGACGTCGTGATGATGCTGACGCCCGACGAGCTCCAGGCCGACATCTGGGAGAAGGACTTGAAGCCCAACATGAAGCAGGGCTCCGCGCTCTTCTTCGCCCACGGCCTCAACATCCATTTCAACCTGATCGAGCCTCGGCCCGACATGGATGTCTGCATGGTCGCGCCGAAGGGCCCCGGCCACACCGTGCGCGCCGAATATGCCCGCGGCGCCGGCGTTCCCTGCCTCATGGCGATCGCCCAGGACGCGACCGGCAACGCCCATGACCTCACGATGTCTTATGCCGCCGGCGTCGGCGGCGGCCGCGCTGGCATCATCGAGACCAGCTTCCGTGAGGAATGCGAGACCGATCTCTTCGGCGAGCAGGCGGTGCTCTGCGGCGGCCTCGTAGAGCTGATGCGGAACGGCTACGAGACCCTGATCGAGGCGGGCTATGCGCCTGAGATGGCTTATTTCGAGTGCGTGCATGAGGTGAAGCTCATTGTCGACCTCATCTATGAGGGCGGTATCGCAAACATGAACTACTCCGTCTCCAACACCGCCGAGTATGGCGAATACGTCTCCGGCCCCCGCGTCGTGAATGCCGCGAGCAAGGCCGCCATGAAGGACGTGCTCAACGACATCCAGTCCGGCAAGTTCGTGAAGGACTGGATGCTGGAGAACCGCATCAACCAGCCGAGCTTCAAGGCGATGCGCGCCAAATGCGACAGCCACGACATGGAGGTCGTCGGCAAGAAGCTTCGCGACATGATGCCGTGGATCGCCGAGCGCAAGATGGTGGACAAGGCCAAGAACTGATGGGACACGCCGCACCTCATAGTGTGAGTGAGGTGTAGATGGCCGAGCCCGTGCGCGACGAGGCGGTACTGATTGCCGAGCGCGCGCGGCTTGCGCAACGCGTGACGCGCAGCGCGAAGATCATCCTGCCGCTTTGCCTCGCGCTTTTCTGTCTTCTCGTCGCCTTCAACAATCTCACCGATTACGGCACGAATTATCTCTTCGTGCAGCATGTCCTTTCCATGGATACGACCTTCCCTGGCAACGCGCTCATGTATCGCGCGGTCACGAGCCCCTTTTTATGGAAGGTCGCCTACGCGTTGATCATCATCGCCGAAGGCATCACCGGTATTCTCTATCTCGCCGGCGCGATCCGCCTGTTCCAGCTGCGCGAGGCGCCGGCCATCGTGTTCAACACCGCCAAGGCCTACATCGTGGCGGCGTCGCTGCTCGCCTTTCTCGTCTGGTTCGTGGGCTTCATGGTCGTTGGCGGCGAGTGGTTCGCCATGTGGCAGTCGCAGACCTGGAACGCGCAGGACGCGGCCTTCCATTTCTATATGACCGTTATCGGCGTGCTCATCTTCGTCAGCCTGCCGGACGGCGATTTCGTCGAGCCGCCGCCGCGCCGCCGCAGGCGCACGGACAAGAAAGCGTCCGCCTGACCGCTGCTTCCGGCTTTCGCCGGAATGCGGGGCGCGATGCTTTCCCACATCCTGCCGCGCAAGTCGGGGAAGGCTTATCCCCACCGGTCATCCCCGCGTAGGCGGGGATCCAGTAAACACCGACGGTCGTAGTCCGCGCCGCCTCCGCCCGACGTCATACCGGCGCAAGCTGGTATCCAGAGCAGTGGACTCGGCGCCTGTTGCCATGGATCCCGGCTTTCGCCGGGATAACAGTGTGGCGACTCGTTCCCCACCTATCCCACATTGCCGCTACACGCGGCACATCGGCGTCACCCTGAGGAGGTCGCGGAATGCGGCCGTCTCGAAGGGCGCGCCGCCATGCTTCGAGACGCGCCCTTCGGGCGCTCCACAGCATAACGTGCGTTTGTTGTGGCTCCTTATCCTCCCCCTCCAAACCTCCATTACAATGCATGCACCTCGTCCACTGAGGGGCGCGTTCATGAGGCGTCGTGAGTGTGGGACGGGGTGCGGCGCCCGCGGACCTTGTCGCAACAAG
>DASQLK010000018.1:0-15529 GCA_035630055.1 Methyloceanibacter sp.
CCAGACAAAAAATAAGAGCGCGAAGCCGAAGCCTCGCGCCCTCTGTTGCCTCTCTAGGCTCACCGGCTAGCGGCTATGCCGCACCGGGCGCAGTGCCGCCGCGGCGCTCGGCCATGAACTGGTCGAACTCCGCCTTGTCCCGCGCCTGACGCAGACGACCGAGGAAGGACTGGAACTCACTCGCCTCCTCCTCGAGACGGCGCAGCGTCTCCTCGCGATACTCATCAAACGCAGCATTGCCGGTCGGGCGGTATGGGGTCATCCCGCGGCCCCAGCGCATCATTTCGCGGCCGAGATCAGTCTCTTTCCACTCGCGTTTCCAAGATCCACATCCCATGCGTCCACTCCAGATCAGATAGGCCAGAACGCCCAAGCCAATGGGCCACCACACGATGAAGCCCACGATCATTGCCGTGATCCAGGCAGGCTTCCCGTACTCATCCAAGGCAGTCACCAAGTGCATCGTGGTCCTTCCTTCGGTGTGAATGTTATTCACATTCACATAAATGGCCCCGCCCGTCCAGGGGTCAAGGGCGTCGGAGCGAAATGTTGCGCATGCCCTTCGGGAGCCGGATTTATGGGCTGTGATCGCTAGATGAAACTGCCAAGGCCGCAAAATTTTAACCTCGCCTCGGCTAGACCTTAGAAATTGAAGCAAATTGGAGCCTTGGCCCTCCGGTCCGCGAGCCCATGTCCCCTGCGTCCCGAATTGCCGCTACCCTGTGCCTCACCCTGTCCTTCTGGATAGCCGGTGCCGCGGCCGAGCTCGCGCATTCGCGATCGCGGCTCTCCGATTACAAGCCTCACGACGACGTGGCGCGCGCCCACCGAATGCCGGTGCAGGGCATCGACGTGTCAGCATGGCAGGGCGACATCGACTGGCTGCAGGTGCGGAAGTCGGGGGTTCAGTTCGCCTTCATCAAGGCGACCGAAGGCGGCGATCACCTCGACCCGAAGTTCCTGGATAATTGGTACGCCGCGAAACGCGCTGGCGTCGCGCGCGGCGCCTATCACTTCGTCTATTGGTGCCGCCCCGCGCACGAGCAGGCGCTATGGTTCATGCTCAATGTGCCCGCCGATCCGGACGCGTTGCCACCGGTGCTCGACGTCGAATGGAACGGCCATTCGAAAAATTGCCCGAAGAAGGTCTCCCGCACCCTGGCGCTCTCCAAGATCCGCCTGCTGCTTGATGCGATGGAGGCACATACCGGCAAGAAGCCGATCATCTATACCGATCTCACCTTCCACCGCGAGGTGCTTGTCGGAGAGCTGAAGAATTATCATTTCTGGTTACGCTCGACCGCGGCGGAGCCCGCGAAGGTTTATCGCGATCGCGATTTCTCCTTCTGGCAGTTCACGACGACCGGCCACGTTCCAGGCATCAAAGGCAAAGTCGACCGCAACAGCTTCAACGGCACGCAGAGCTCCTGGAATCGCGTGCTCCAATGGCTCGAGGCGAGCAACTAGCGGCTTCGCATTTCAGGGTGGCGGCGATCCCGCTTCGTCAGGCCCCTGGCCGGGCAGAATGCCGAGTCCTTTCAAATAGATCAGCATCGCGCTTTCCAGGATTTCCTCCGGCGTCATCGGCACCTTTGCCGCTTGTAGCCCGCTCTGCGCAAAGAGCGTGGCGACGCCGTGGGACGTCGCCCAGATATGCAGGCTCAAAAGCTTGACGGGCGGCCGCTCCGCCTCCGGCAGTCCGCGGCACAAGGCGGTCGCGGCGCGGTTCAACACGTCGAAGGCGCGCTCCGCGGCGGGGGTCTGCGCCGCGTCACCGCTTCCGGCGAGTTCCGATTCGAACATCACCGCGTAGCTTGCAGGCTCATCCCGCGCGAAGGCGAGATAGGCGCGGCCGAGATTCTCAAAGGCCGACAATGGCGTCGGCACCCCGTTGTTCCAGGCAGCCTCAAGCCTCGCGGCGAATCGCTCGAAGCCCACACGCGCGACCTCGGCGAGAAGGGCATCCCGGTCGCGGAAGTGGCGATAGGGCGCGGCCGGGCTGACGCCGGCAAGGCGCGCGGCTTCGGTCAAGCTGAAGCCAAGGGCGCCATGCTGCTCAATGAGCTTGCGCGCGGCCTCCAGCAGCACCTCGCGCAGGTTGCCGTGGTGATAGGAGCCGGGACGACGCCAGCCGGGACGATCCGAGGATTTCATGTAAATGGCTATTACATGACGGGAGTTAAATGCGCCACAACATGTGCAGAGGCGCCGAAAAACAGCGATTACTCAGGTTCACGCGGCCAAACGACGCCATGCTAGTTTGGCCATGACGCCGGCCGGATGGCATGGTCGAGTGCCGCGCGAGAGGGACAAGACGTCATGGACGAGACAGTGGCAGGCGAGAAAGCCGCGGCGCGCGGCAATTCCGGGGTCTTGATCGGCCTGGCGGCGCCCGCCCTGATCGGCCTTGCCACCGCGGCGGTGATGCACCTCTTTCAGGCGCAACTTTTCGCCGACCTCACCAATCCGTTTCTCACCATCACCGTGTTTCTCTACCTGTTTGTGGTCATGCTGTGGTGCGCCTTTACAGCCGTGCGCCATAGCGACGCCATCGCGTCCATTCTCGGCGAGCCCTACGGGACCCTCGTCCTCACCTTTTCGGTCATCACGATTGAAGTGTCTCTGCTCGCTTCGATCATGCTGCATGGCGAGAACAATCCCACGCTCGCCCGCGATGCGATGTTCGCGACCTTGATGATCGTGCTGAACGGCATGGTCGGCGCAGCCCTGCTGATGGGCGCGATGCGTTACTATGAGCAGGAGTATAATCTGGAAGGCGCGCGCGCGTTCCTCGTCGTCATCGCGGCGCTCGCGGTCATCTCGCTCATTTTGCCGAACTACACCGAGACCGTTCCCGACCCCGCCCTCGCGCCTTTTCAAGCCGGCCTGTTCGCTGCGATCACGATCCTGTTCTACGTCGTGTTCGTGGTGATCCAGACGATGCGGCACCGCGCGTTCTTTTCCGAGCCGGAAGGAAATGGCCACTCGGCGATGGCGCGGGAATACATGCCGCGCCATCGTCCGCCCGCCGGGTCGCTCACCTTCCACGTCGCCATGTTGGCGCTAACCTTGCTGCCGGTGGTCTTGCTGTCGGAATATCTCGCCATTGTCGTCGACTTCGGCATCGAGGAGCTCAAATTACCGGCGCCGCTCGGCGGTGTGTTGATCGCCATCCTCGTGCTGTCACCGGAGGGACTCACTGCCTTCCACGCAGCCCTCGACAACCGACTGCAGCGCGCCGTCAATGTCTGCCTGGGTTCGGCGCTCGCGACCATCGGCCTTACCATCCCCGCGGTGCTCACGATCGGCCTCATCACCGGCCATGCCGTTCACTTGGGCTTGACCGAAGTTGAGATGGTGCTGCTCGTCCTGACGCTTTTCGTAAGTGCCCTTACCTTCGGCGGCGCGCGAACGAATGTGCTGCAAGGCACCGTGCACCTACTTCTTTTCGTCGTTTATATCGCGATGATTTTCAGCCCCTAGGCCCTAGCCGCGCCTTGCATAAGCGTTGCGACCCCGAATCGTGCCGTCGCGCCCATGCAGGATCGCCTCACTGCGTTCCTTACGGGCCAGGGCCTTGGCCTTCTCCCAGGCCTCGCCTTGGGTCTTGAAAAGGCCCCAAGGCGCAGTCTCGCCCTCGGCTTGAATGGCCCAACGCTCGCCCTGCATGACGACGTGCTGGTTCTTGCCCATGGCGCTCCCTCGGGCCGTGACTTTACAGGGCCCGCGGACCGGCGAGAAGCAGAAGCGGGCGTGGCGGCGCGACCGGCACCGCACTAGGATGCACCCCAATCGCAAGCCGCCTGGAATGAAACGCGCATGCCCAGCCGCCGCATGACCATCAAAGACAATCTTCGTGTCGGCTGGCGCGAATGGGTCCGGCTGCCCGAACTCAGGGTCGAGGCCATCAAGGCGAAAATCGATACCGGCGCGCGCACCAGCGCGCTTCACGCCTATCGCATCGAACCCTTCGAGCGCGACGACGAGCCTTGGGTCAGGTTTCAGATCCAGCCCATGCAGCGAAGCGATGCCTTCCGCGTCTCCTGCGAGGCGCGCTTGGTGGACGAGCGTCAGTTTCGCAATTCGGGCGGACAGGTTGAGCGGCGCTACATCATCGAGACGGTCCTGTCGCTCGGTGACACATCCTGGCCAATCGAGCTTGCGCTCACCAATCGCGACGAGATGGGCTTTCGCATGCTGCTCGGCCGGACGGCCTTGAAGCGGCGCGTGGTGATTGAGCCCGGCCGCTCCTTCCTACTCGGCGCGACCCCCTATGGCGCGAGAACACGGCGCAGGGGATTGCAAGCTGCGCGCGAGGCGCTCTCTTAGGTCTTACCTCTCAACAAGAAGACAGCCATGAAGATCGCGTTGCTAGCGCGCAATCCCAATCTCTATACGCACCGGCGCATTTGCGAAGCGGCGGTCGCGCGCGGTCACGACATCGAGGTCGTCAATACGCTGCGCGTTTCGATCAACATCACGTCGAAGCGTCCCGCTCTATTTTATCGCAAGCGGCGCATCGAAGGCTTCGACGCCGTCATTCCGCGCATCGGCGCATCGGTCACGTTCTACGGGCTTGCGGTGTTGCGGCAGTTCGAGGTGATGGGTGTCTATCCGTTGAACGAATCCGTTGCGATCGGACGCAGCCGCGACAAGCTGCGCTGCCTGCAGCTGCTGGCGCGGCGGGGCATCGGCCTGCCGACCACCGCCTTCACGAACGACCCGAAGCAGGCAGAGGACGTGATCGATCTCGTCGGCGGAGCACCCGTTGTCATCAAGCTCCTGGAGGGCACGCAAGGAATCGGCGTGATGCTCGGCGAAACCATGAAGTCGGCGAAGTCAGTGATCGAGGCCTTTCAAGGCGCGAACGTGAACATTCTCGTGCAGGAATTCATCAAGGAAGCCGGGTCAACCGACATCCGCGCGCTCGTGATCGGCGACCGCGTGGTGGCTGCCATCAAGCGGCAGGGCCCGCCCGGCGAGTTCCGTTCGAACCTGCATAGGGGTGGCTCCGGCGAGGCGGTGAAGATTACGCCGCAAGAGCGGGCGACGGCGGTCAAGGCGGCTCGTACGTTGGGCCTCAATGTGTGCGGGGTCGACATGCTGCGCTCCAAGAACGGCCCGCTGGTCATGGAGCTGAACTCTTCCCCGGGCATTGCCGGGCTTGAGAAGGCCACGGGAATCGATGTGGCGGGGCTGATGATCGACTTCCTGGAGAGGAATGCTGTCCCGGGCCAGACCAAGACCAAGGGAAAGGGCTGAGCTTAGACGGCAGCCGCGTTTGCGTTGCCCTTCAACAGACGGCTATTTCTCTCTAAGCTCGGGCAAAAGTCCTCAGGGAGCTGATGAATGCGTGTGCAGTTTGGCCGAATTGGCCGAGTCGTGGGCAATCTGGTTGCCCTAGGCCTCGCCCTTTCGATCGGTCCCGTCGCTCTCTTAGCGGCAGAAGAAGGCAAGGCGCCCTGCACTGAAGACGCGATGATTGTCTTTGATGCGTCCGGGTCCATGTCGGGCAATCAGACCCTTGGCATTCCGAACACGCGGGCACGAATCGACGAGGTCAGGGCGGCGCTCGCTCATGTCCTTCCAAGCGTCACGCGCTTCCGCCGCGTCGGGCTCGTGACATACGGGCCAGGCCCGTACAACCAGTGCAACGTCAAGCTTGAGTTCAAGCCGGAGATGGAAGCCGCCTCCAAAATCATGGAGGCGGTGGATGGTCTCGTGCCGGCCGGCAAGACGCCCCTCACCGAGGCGGTCGAAGAAGGCGCGAACGCACTCGATTACAAGAATAAACCCGGCGTGCTGGTTCTCGTCACTGACGGTGAGGAGACCTGCGGGCGCAACCCTTGCGATCTCGCCAAACAATTGCAGACCACCGCGAACCGGCTAACGGTTCACGTTATCGGGTTCCGCTACTCCAATTTCTCCTGGACCGGCGGCAACGTGATGGACATCCGCTGTCTCGCCGACATCAACAACGGCCTCTACATCAAGGCGAATAGCGAGGCGGAGCTCATCGAGGCGTTGGAGAAAACTCTCGACTGTCCAATGGTTTCGCAGGCGCCGCTCACGTGGAAGGCACTGCCCTGACGCCGCGTGCTTTTCTCCCAACTTTTCCACAGACTGGATAAAAATTTTTTTGCAGCAGGAACTGGGCTCTGCGGCCAACGTTGTCGGAGTCAGCTTACCGTAAGACGCGCCTTTTGCGCCGCAATACGGAAAGCGCTTGTAGGGTAGAGGCGGATGTCTTTAGACTTGCCGTTCCTACCCCAGAGGCCCCCTAAGTGTGAAAGGAGCGTCCGATGGAATTTACCGCCACGATGACGGCCCTATTGACGCTTGCCTCTTTCGGCTTTGTCGCCGCGGTCATCCTAGGAATGATCTAACGGACGACGGCGGACACGAGGCGGCCCGCTCATCTTCCCTGGCGCTCGACCCAAGATGGCGAGCGCCGTTTTCTTTTCTGGCATCTATTCGGCTGCATCGGCAATCCGCTTGGGATCATAGTTCAGGATCGGAGCGAGCCAACGCTCAGCCTCGTCCAGAGTCCATCCTTTCCGCACGGCGTAGTCGGCAACCTGATCGCGTCCGATCTTACCAACACCGAAATAGCGGCTTTCCGGATGGGAAAAATAGAAACCCGAAACGGCGGCCGCTGGCCACATGGCGTAAGACTCGGTGAGCTTCACACCGACATTCTTCTCGGCATCGAGCATGCTGAAGAGGCTGCCCTTCTCCGTGTGATCGGGCTGAGCGGGATAGCCTGGCGCCGGCCGGATGCCGGCATAGGCCTCTGCGATCAGCTCTTCGTTCGTGAGCGTCTCGTCCGCGGCGTAGCCCCATAGCTCGCGGCGGACCTTTGCGTGCAGCGCCTCCGCAAACGCCTCTGCGAGGCGGTCGGCAATCGCCTTGACCAGGATCTTGGAGTAGTCGTCGTTGGCAAGCTCGAATCTGCGGGCGATGTCCTCTTCGCCGATGCCGGTGGTTACCGCAAAGCCGCCGATATAGTCGGCAACGCCGGAGTCTTTTGGCGCAATGAAGTCCGCAAGCGCGAGATTAGGCCGCGACGGATCGCGCGCCATTTGCTGCCGCAGCGTGTGCAGCGTGACGAACGGAGTCTTGCGGCTCTCGTCCGCATAAAGCTCGATATCGTCGCCGACGCTGTTGGCGGGCCAAAACCCGACCACGCCATTCGCCGTGAGCCACTTCTCGTCCACGATTTGGCGCAGCATGGCTTGCGCGTCCTCGAAGAGCGACGCTGCGGCTTCACCGTATTTATCGTCTTGCAGGATGCGCGGGTAAGTGCCTTTCAGCTCCCACGCATGGAAGAATGGCGTCCAGTCGATATGACCGGCGAGCTCGCCGAGATCGTAGCTGTTAAAGGTCTTGACGCCCAGAAAGGATGGATGCGGAGCGGCGTAGGTCGACCAATCAAGCTTCAGCCTATTGGCGCGGGCATCCTTGATGGAGGTGCGGGCCTTCTCCTCCTGGCCGCGGGCGTAAGAGGCGGCCATCTTCGTGTACTCGTCGCGCACCTTGGCGATGGCGATCGGCCGTTCCGTCGGCGACATCAAGCCGGATACGACGCCCACCGCGCGACTTGCATCCGTGACGTAGATTGCCTGGCTGCGATGGTAATTCGGACTGATCTTGACGGCGGTATGCACGCGGCTCGTCGTGGCGCCGCCGATCAGGAGCGGCAAGTCGAAGCCCTCGCGCTCCATCTCGGCCGCGACGTGGCACATCTCGTCGAGGGACGGCGTGATGAGGCCGGACAGGCCGATAATGTCCGCTTTCCGCTCGCGCGCCGTGTCGAGGATCTTCTGCGAGTGCACCATGACGCCGAGATCGATGACCTCGAAATTGTTGCACTGGAGCACGACGCCGACGATGTTCTTGCCGATATCGTGGACGTCGCCCTTCACGGTGGCGAGCACAATGCGGCCGGCGGGCTCTCCTTGCGCGAGACCCTGCTCTTCCTTTTCCTTTTCCATGTAGGGCATGAGATAGGCGACCGCCTGCTTCATGACGCGAGCGGACTTGACCACCTGGGGCAGGAACATCTTGCCGGCGCCGAAGAGATCGCCGACCACGCTCATGCCGGCCATCAGCGGGCCCTCGATGACGTGGAGCGGGCGCACCGCCTTCGTTCTCGCCTCCTCGGTATCTTCCTCGATATAGGTGGCGACGCCGTGCACGAGCGCGTGGGTGAGACGCTCCTCGACCGGCTTCTCACGCCATGACAGATCCACTTCGCGCTTCTGCGCGCCGCCGCCCTTGTAGCGCTCCGCCGCTTCAAGCAGCCGGTCGGTCGCGTCGTCGCGACGGTTCAGGATCACGTCCTCGACGAGCTCGCGCAGCTCCGGGTCGATGTCGTCGTAAAGCGCGAGCTGGCCGGCATTGACGATGCCCATGTCCATGCCCGCCTGAATGGCGTGATACAAGAAAACCGAATGCATCGCCTCGCGCACGCGCTCGTTGCCGCGGAACGCGAAGGAGAGATTAGAGACGCCGCCCGAGACATGCACGTAAGGCAGACCCTCTTTGATCCGCCGGGTCGCATCGATAAAGGCGCGGCCGTAGTCGTTATGCTCCTCAATGCCGGTCGCAACCGCGAAGATATTCGGATCGAAGATGATGTCCTCGGGCGGGAAGCCAACCTCTTCCGTGAGGAGATCGTAAGCGCGCTTGCAGATCGCGAACTTCCGCTCCGCGGTCTCGGCCTGGCCCTGCTCGTCGAACGCCATCACCACGACCGCGGCGCCATAGCGGCGCACCTTGCGTGCGTGTTCGAGGAAGGGCCCCTCGCCCTCCTTCATGCTGATGGAGTTCACGACAGCCTTGCCCTGCACGCATTTGAGACCCGTCTCGATCACCGACCATTTCGAGGAGTCGATCATGATCGGCACGCGCGAGATGTCGGGCTCAGCGGCGATGAGATTGAGGAAGGTCTGCATCGCCTTTTCGGAATCGAGCATACCCTCGTCCATATTGATGTCGAGCATGTTGGCGCCGTTCTCGACCTGCTGACGCGCGACTTCAAGCGCGGCGGCATAGTCGTTCGCCTCGATCAGCTTGCGAAACCTGGCGGAGCCCGTGACGTTGGTCCGCTCGCCCACCATGACGAAATTCTGCGCTGCGTTACTCATGATGCGGGGCTACCCATGCACGAAGGGTTCGAGGCCGGAGAGGCGAAGCTTGTGCTTCACCTGTGGCACGCGGCGCGGCGGATATTTGGCGACGACATCGGCGATGGCCTTGATGTGCTCCGGCGTCGTACCGCAGCATCCGCCGACAATGTTGATGAGGCCGTCGCGCGCCCATTCCTCCAGGAGCCCGGCCATGTGTTCCGGGCTCTCGTCATACTCGCCCATCTCGTTGGGAAGGCCGGCATTGGGATAGACGCTGACGAGCGTGTCGGCGACCTGCGCGATCTCGTCCACTGACGGACGCAGCTGCTCTGCGCCGAACGAGCAATTGAGCCCGACGGAAAACGGCCGCAGGTGCTTCAGCGAATAATAGAATGCCTCCGGCGTCTGGCCGGAGAGATTGCGCCCGGACAGATCGGTGATGGTGTCGGAGAGCATGATGGGCAACTCGACGCCCAGCTCATCGAAGACCTGCTCCACCGCGAAGCCGGCAGCCTTCGCATTCAGGGTGTCGAAGATCGTCTCGATCAGGATCGTGTCCACGCCGCCGTTGATGAGGCCTCGCGTCTGTGTGGCATAGGCGTCCACCAACGCATCGAAGCTAACATTGCGGAAGCCGGGATTGTTGACGTCCGGCGAAATGGAAGCGGTGCGATTGGTCGGGCCGATCGCGCCGGCGACGAAGCGCGGTTTGGCCGGCGTCTTCTTCGTCCAGGCGTCGGCGGACTCGCGCGCAAGCTTTGCCGCGGCGACGTTCAGTTCTTCCGCGACGGACTCCAGGCCATAGTCCGCTTGGCTGATGACTTGGGCGTTGAAAGTGTTGGTCTCAACGATGTCCGCGCCCGCCGCGAAATAGGCGTCGTGGATTTCGCGGATGATCTGCGGCTGCGTCAGCACTAGCAGATCGTTGTTGCCCTTGAGGTCGTGCGAATGATCCTTGAAGCGCTCGCCGCGATAGCCGGCCTCGTCGAGCTTGTAGCGCTGGATCATCGTGCCCATGGCGCCATCGAGAACGAGGATGCTCTTCTTTGCCGCCTCTTTCAGCGCCGCAATGCGGTCTTCTCGCGTCACGATGCGACCCTCGCCTGCGCGGGCTCGACCGCGTTCGGGCGCAGTCCCAGAAGATAGCAAATGGCATAAACGAGGTCGGCGCGGTTCAGAGTGTAGAAATGGAACTCGGTGACGCCCTGATCCGCCAGGCCGAGCACCTGCTCCGCGGCGACGGCACCGGCGACCAGGTGCCGTGTCTCCTGGTCCGCGTCCAAGCCCTCGAAACGCCGTCCGATCCAGTCGGGCATGCTCGCGCCGGACTTCGCCGCGAAGCCGGAGATCTGCTTGAAGTTGTGAATCGGGATCAGCCCTGGAATGATCGGGATGTTGATACCGGCCGCGCGTACGCGCTCGAGGAAGCGAAAATAGACGTCGTTGTCGAAGAAAAACTGCGTGATCGCGGTCGTGGCGCCCGCATCCACTTTCGCCTTCAGCATGTCGATGTCAGCCTCGACCGATGGCGATTCCGGGTGCTTCTCGGGGTAGGCAGACACGGAGACATCGAACGGCGCGATCGCCTTGATGCCGGCGACAAGCTCGGCCGCGTTGGCATAGCCGCCGGGGGTCGGGGTGTAGCGTTCGCCGACGCCGCCCGGCGGATCGCCGCGCAAAGCCACGAGATGGCGCACACCGATATCCCAGTAATCGCGGATGACCTCATCCACCTCGGCGCGCGTGGCACAGACGCAGGTGAGATGCGCCGCAGGCTTGAGGCAGGTCTCTTTCAGGATGCGGGCGACGGTGGCGTGGGTGCGCTCGCGCGTGGAGCCGCCGGCGCCGTAGGTGACGGAGACGTATTTTGGATGCAGCGGCTCGAGGCGGCGGATCGAGCGCCACAGCGTCTCCTCCATCGCGGGCGTCTTCGGCGGGAAGAACTCGAACGAGACGCCGATATCGCCGCAGCCGAGGAAGCGGCTCTTTCTGTCAGGGGATGCGAGCATCAGACGACGGCCTCCAATGACTTCTTCTCTTTGCGCTTTGCCGTGGCGGTGACCGGCTTCGTGGCGAGCCAGAGCGAGACCGTGAGCTTGCCTTCGCCGGGCTCCGGGCTCAGGTCGCGGGCCTCGGCATGCTTCAGACCCGCCGCCTTCAGCCAGCGGTCGATCTGATCGCGGGCGAAGCCCAGGCGGCGATGTGCAAACTCGTCGCGCAGGAACTCAAGCTCGTGCGGCGCGAAGTCGACGATGATCAGCTTGCCGCCGGGCGCAAGCACGCGCGCCGCCTCGCCGACAGCGGCGGCGGGATCGTCTAGGAAATGCAGAACCTGATGCAGCACGATGGCGTCGGCGCTCGCGTCCGCCAGAGGCAGATTGTAGAGATCGCCGTGGCGGACTTGCGCATGATGAAAGCCGGCACGCTCAAGCTTCATGCGGGCGTAGGCCAACATCGCGTGGTTGAGGTCGAAGCCGAGCGCATGGGAGGCGCGGGCAGCGAACAGCTCAAGGATGCGCCCCGTCCCGGTGCCGAGATCGACGAGCAGCGAGAACGGGCCCTGCCCCAACGCCGCATCGATGGCGGCTTCGACTTGGGTCTCGGCGACGTGCAAGGCGCGGATCTTGTCCCACTCGCCGGCGTGGTCCTTGAAGTAGGCTTGCGCCATCTCCGCACGCGCCTTCTGCACCGCTTCGGCGCGGGAGCGGTCACGTGCGATGGTCAGGTCGGCGGGATCGAGGCTATCCACGATGGCGCGGGCGAGCGCGCCCTCGGCGCCATCCTCCGCAAGGCGGAAGAAGACCCAGCTGCCTTCGCGGAAGCGCTTGATGAGCCCCGCCTCGGCCATGAGCTTCAGATGCCGGCTGATGCGCGGTTGGCTTTGGCCCAGGATCTGGGTCAGGTCTTTCACATTGAGTTCGCTGCCGGAGAGCAGCGCGAGGATGCGCAAGCGCGTGGCCTCGCCAGCGGCCCGCAGCGCCGCGAGCGTCTGAGCGCGCGATAAATCCTGAAACTCTGGCCGGTCATCACTGGACATAAAGATATGTTTATACGTCTTCTGAGGGGAAAACAAGCTTCCATCGAGCTTTGGGGAGTAGTCGGCTCGGAAGGTTGGATTTTTGGTACGGCAACCACCACGGCGCCCAGATTGGCCCGTTCAATGGATACCTCGCGCGCGGTAGCATCGCCACGCTGCAGCGTCCTGACCAGTTGCGTAACACCCGCCGTTCCAACAGCCTCGGAGAAGATATGAACTCCTTTCGCAAGACCTCTGCCGTTTTCGTACTCCTGCTCGGATCTTTGGCGCTCACGCCGCTCATCGCACGCGCAGAGCCGCAGGACGCCCGCTTGAAGGAGATCGTCGCGGGAGACCATCGGTCGGAGGAGAACAAGGCGCGCGACAAATATCGCCACCCGGTCGAGACGCTCACCTTCTTCGGCATCAAGCCCGACATGACGGTGGTCGAGATTTACCCGGGCCGCGGCTGGTACACGGAAATCCTCGCGCCCTATCTCAAGGGTAGCGGCACGCTCTATGCCGCCGAGCATCCCGGCGATCCATCTTACGAGGCGGTGCAGAAATCCCTCAAAGCCTTCGATGAGAAGGTGAAGGCTGCGCCCGAGCTTTACGGTGAAGTGAAACGGACGAAGCTAACGAAAGACGGTGACATTGCGCCGCCCAACTCCGCCGACCTCGTCCTCACCTTCCGCAACGTGCATAGCTGGATCGGAGCAGGGACCGCGAACGATGCCTTCGCCGCTATGTTCAAAGCGCTCAAGCCCGGCGGCGTGCTTGGCCTCGTCCAGCATCGCGGCGCGCCCAATGCCGAGCAGGATCCGAAAGCAGGCACGGGTTACGTCAACGAGGACTACGTCGTCGAGCTTGCCAAAAAGGCCGGCTTCGAGCTTGCGGAAAAATCCGAGATCAACGCCAATCCCAAAGACACGAAGGACTATTCGAAGGGCGTGTGGACGCTGCCACCCTCGCTTCGCCTCGGCGACGAGGATCGCGCGAAGTATGTGACGATTGGCGAGAGCGACCGCATGACGCTGAAATTCGTGAAGCCTGCGAGCTAGGCGCGGGCGAACTTTTTGTATTTGATGCGCTTCGGGACCACGGCGTCATCGCCGAGGCGACGCTTCTTGTCCGCCTCGTAATCCTCGAAATTGCCTTCGAACCACTCGACATGACTGTCGCCCTCGAAGGAGAGGATGTGGGTTGCGATGCGGTCGAGGAAGAAGCGATCGTGGCTGATGATGACGGCGCAGCCCGGGAAATCCTCCAACGCCGCCTCGAGCGAGGACAAGGTTTCCACATCGAGATCGTTGGTCGGCTCATCGAGCAGGATCAGGTTCGCGCCGGACTTCAGCATCTTGGCGAGGTGAACGCGGTTCCGCTCGCCGCCGGAGAGCTGGCCGACCTTCTTCTGCTGGTCGGAGCCCTTGAAGTTGAACCAGCCGACATACGCTCTGGACGGCACTTCGCGCTTGCCGAGCGTGATCATGTCGTTGCCGTCGGAGATTTCCTCCCAGACGGACTTCTTGCCGTCGAGCGAGTCGCGGGACTGATCGACATAGCCAAGCTTCACGGTCTCGCCGACGCGGATATCGCCATTGTCCGGCGTCTCCTGCCCGACGATCATGCGGAAGAGCGTGGTCTTCCCGGCGCCGTTCGGACCGATAACGCCGACGATCCCGCCCGGCGGCAGCTTGAAGGTTAGGTCGTCGATGAGCAGCCGATCGCCGAAGCCCTTGGCGAGCTGTTCGGCCTCGATCACGATATCGCCGAGCCGCGGGCCCGGCGGGATGGTGATTTCCGCCCTGCCGTTCTTGTCGTTGGCGGATTGGGCGACGAGTTCGTCATAGGCGCGGATGCGCGCCTTCGACTTCGCTTGGCGGGCCTTGGGGCTCGCGCGGATCCAGTCGAGCTCACGGGCAAGCGAGCGCTCGCGGGCTTCGTCCTGCTTGCCTTCCACTTCGAGCCGCTTCTGCTTCTGCTCGAGCCAGGAGGAATACGCCCCCTTGTAGGGCACGCCCGAACCGCGATCGAGCTCAAGCGTCCATTCGGTGATGTTGTCGAGGAAGTAGCGGTCATGGGTGACCATGACGATCGTGCCGGGATAGTCGCGCAGGTGATGTTCGAGCCAGGCGACGGTCTCCGCATCGAGATGGTTGGTCGGCTCATCGAGGAGAAGAATGTCCGGCTTGGAGAGCAGCAGCTTGCACAAGGCGACGCGGCGCTTCTCGCCGCCGGACAGTTTGGTCACCTCGGCATCGCCAGGCGGACAGCGCAGCGCGTCCATCGCCTGCTCGACCTGAGAGTCGAGGTCCCAAAGATTATGCGCGTCGATCTCGTCCTGGAGGTTCGCCATCTCGTCGGCGGTCTCGTCGGAATAGTTCATCGCAAGCTCGTTATAGCGGTCGAGCTTCGCCTTCTTCGCGGCCACGCCCTCCATGACGTTGCCCATCACGTCCTTGCTCTCATCAAGCACGGGCTCCTGCGGGAGGTAGCCGACGCTGACGCCGTCCGCGGCCCAAGCTTCGCCTACGAATTCCCCCTCTTGGCCCGCCATGATGCGGAGCAGGGTCGACTTGCCCGCGCCATTCACACCGACCACGCCGATCTTGGCGCCGGGAAGGAAAGCAAGCGTCACGTCCTTCAAGACCTGCTTCCCGCCGGGATAGGCCTTGTTGAGCTTGTTCATCACATAAACGTATTGAGGCGAGGCCATGCGCGCCGATGCTCCGTGAGAAGGACTGGTGGGGCGGGAAGTTCAGGTGTTTCTAGTGAATTGCCGCCGGGGACTCAACTGGGCGGAAACAGCTCCGGCAGGCGTTCCTTCAGCTTCGCCGCGAGCGTATCGAGCGGATTCTTCCGCAACGTGACAATCTCGGAAAGGGCGCCGGCAAAGCGCTCTGGCGTGAGCTCGGCGATGGGGAGCACGCGGCACCAGTCATTCTTGATCAGGTAGTTGCGGTAGGCCGCCTCTTCCTCGGTGAAGCGGTGCGCCATCGGCGCGACCCCGACCACCGGCAGTCGCGCGCAGACCGCCTCCGAGATCATCGTGCTGGAGTCCTCGGTGCAGAGGACGACATCGACGTTGGCAAATATTTCCGGCAGCGTGCCGGGGCCGGCGGTCCGGAAATCGATGAAGCGCTCGATCGTGCCGTTGTCTTGCGCCAACGCAGCGATGCGATCGGCAACGTCTTCCGGCGTGCGGCGGGAGGTCGAGATGAGCCAGCGCGTCCCCCAAGCGGCCGAAACCGCCGAAATGAACGCCAGGAGCCGGTCCCAGTCCTTGCGCTTATAGCGAAACGGACCGGCATTGCCCCCGATCAGGAGGCCGATCTTGCGGGGCGGCGAGTCCCTGTCGAAGCGCGGCACAGTCGCGGGACGC